>QKHZ01000044.1 GCA_003249795.1 bacterium
GCCTATATGCACGAAGGTGGCGACGGACTTTCGCCCACGGTATTGGATACGGACGGTAAATATATCGCCAATCGTGCATATTTTTCATATCCGGGAAAAATCGATACCGATGAAGAGGAAGATCCGATCTTTCGCAAAGAAAGTACAACGCTCTGGATCACCCTGTTTGTTCTCCCGACAGACGGAGGCGTTTCAAGTCCTGACGATTTAGATGTTCATGCTTCGGCAGTTGAACTGAGGAATGTAACTGACTGAACACCGGGTTCAGGTAAAAGGAGGAAGAGTTATGCGTACATTACGGCAAAGAAAAAATGAGAAAGGTGTAGCGCTGATTACGGCACTGGTCATGTGCATGGCGTTACTGGCAATGGTCGTCGTGTTGGCGACAATCATGCAGCACTCGCAGGAAGAAAGCACGATGAACCTGCAGCTGAATGAGGCGCTGAGTATTGCGGATGCGGGGATGAACCGTGTGGTCGCTACTGCTGCGATGACCGATGTTACCATTCCTGACAGCGACTCCGATGATTGGCTTGGTTTCGTCGGGCAGGATCCGGACACCGCTGGTGGCGACACCCGCACAATTACCGTTCAGCGCGACGGTGAAGAGCAGGTAATCCAAGTGCGTTCGGCATATTGGGCGTGGAAAAACGGCACGAACAATGACGGCCAGTTCCTCAGGGAAGTCACCAAGGAAGAACGCGAAGATATTTCCAGTACTGAGTTCGATATCTATGAGATCACCGCTGCCAGCACCCCGGTCGGACAGCATGCGTTCCAGAAGGGTGTTCAGGCTGTGATTGAAATGCAGAAAGAAGCCTTCCCCGCCAATGATCTGACTCCGCTCTATATCGATAAAGACCCGAACCCGGTTTGGGACGGAACCCTGTGGCAGATCAATGGTCAGGACCACACCATGATCGAACAGTCGCTGGCAGTTGAAGGCGAAGGCTACCTTAACGGAAAAATCAATATCAACCCCGGTAATAGCCAGGATGAGTTCTACTTCGATATGCCGGACGGCACCCGTGTCACACGCGACACTCTGGCGGACTCCGATGGCGAATACACCTATACTGGCAACGCCATCCTCGTCCACGTCAAGCCGAAGGGCAACCACAATGAAAATGCCCTTACCCTTGATGGAGAGGACTTCCCGCTCTACAACGGAAAAACTTATGATATCTACTCCAGCAGTATGGTTATCCATGTGTACAACGATCAGCCTGGCAATGGTAACGGCGCAATGGGAAAGTGGTGGGTTGAAATTACAGCTTCGTCGGTCAGTTTTGAAGGCTCGACAGAGGATAACACCACTGCTGCTGAAGCCGTCCTGAAGACATTCCCTGCCTATACGCTGTGGGGCATGAGCGACGAAACGGCTGAACTGTATCACTTCACCATCGATGGCGACCCGTTTGCCAATATTGAAGGGACTGTTACCGGCTTTGACGGCACCCCGGATATCGAAGCAATGGCGATCAGCTCCGAGGGCGTGATCTACATGATGAACAACAGCAGCAGTTCGAAGCTGTACAAGATCCTCCCGTCAGGTATCGATAACGACGAAGCGACTTCACTTGAAGCGACCTATGTCGGTGACACCGGCCTTTCGGCAGGCAGCAACTCCAAGAAAGAGATCTCCGGCATGGTGATGATTGACGATGTCTTGTACGGCATCAGTGCTGAAGACAAAAAGATCTACGAAATCAGCACAGCTAACGCCAGCATCACGCAAGTGGCTAAACTCAACACAAGCGATTCGTTCGTAGTTGGCGACATGGCTGTTGACGGTAGCGGCAACGTTTATATTTCCCGCGTCGTAACATCGACCAGTGGCTATGGTGGAGTAACGACCACAACGACCAATACCGAAATCTATAAGTTCTCAGAGTTCCCGGGTTCCAGCATTACAAAGTTCTGCACGATCAATGACAGCGGCTCTGTTCAAGCCATGAGTGCTCACCCGGATGGTTATCTCTATCTCTGCGGCCCCAGCAAATGGTACAAAGTCAGCACGAGTACAGGTAGCTACACCAAGCTGTCAGAATACACCAACGAGCTTGAAGCCATCGCATTTAACTACACAATGGAAGACTACAAGCTTAACGGTACAGAAGATTCGAACAGTGGTGGTGTTGAAACCTATGAAATGGAAGAGTCCGATTATCTGGCCGGATACGGTGTGCGAGCAGTTTCTGCGCGCAATACCTATGACGATCTTCTGGTTGCCGAATCACAGGACAGTCAGATCAGCGCGATGCTTGAAGATGAATCAGACGTCAGCTACGGTGAAGATGCATTCCAGAAAACCGGGATCGACATGATTGCTCTTGCAGCCGCATTTGTCGGTTCGCTCGATAACAACAGAAATCTAGTTGTCGATAGCACCCGTTGCCAGGTTGTTACTCCGGACGCACTGTCAAGTACTGACCTTGGTGGTCCCTACGACTTCAAGACAACGTATGTCAGTGGCGATGCGTCGATCTCAAGTGGTGTCGGTGGTGGTGTTCTGGTTGTTGACGGAAACCTGTCAGTCGTCGGCGACTTCACCTACTACGGGATCGTGATTGTTCTTGGCGATGCGTCCCTGCATGGCGGTGAATATGAAACCGACCTGACTGACGATGAACGGACCTACGCAATCGCAATGCCGCAAGAAGGTAAGCTAAGTGTCACGTTCCTCGGATCGACCGCAGCACTGACCTCTACTTCGTACGTGGTCGTGGCCGACTCGGACGGGAACTTTGACGAAAGCACAGCCACGAAGTTATTCCAAAATAAATCAACGACTCAGTCCGCTACGTTTGATACCGTATATCCGGCCGGATCGAAGCTTAACTTCTTCCTCCGCATCGAAGGATCGACATGGTACCCGTCCTCCGGTCGCAACGACACGTATGATCACTGGGCACAAGCTTGTGAAAACACATATCTTGATTCCGTCACCGGTAAGGCCTATTGCTTGATCAGCCAGTTGGACGAATACACCTATCAGTTCGGTTTCGAAGACTTGGAAAGCTGCAGCAAGTACCTCGACTGGGACTATGATGACCAAGTACTTCAGGTTGAGATCGTGGAACCGGATGAAACGGAAATGGGAACGACAACCACAGATGGCCTGCATGTCTTCGGTTCGGTTCTGGTTCAGGGCGAATGCGAAATCGGTGGCAACACCAAGCTGTGGTGGAGCAAGACAGCTATTGACAAAGCGCAGTCGGATCTTGATCTGGATTGGCCGATCACGCTGACACCGGTTCGCAAGGCATGGCGTCTGCTGGATAAGGGTGACCTCTCAGAGCTCGGGCTTTCTGCAGAGTGAACCTTAATCCTTGAACCCTGTACTGTAACACCAAGAAGCCCTGCGCGATGCGCAGGGCTTCTTTTCTTAGAGAGAATTTCTGTTGTTGTTGCAATTCTTTGTGTATCGTTTCAATGCGAAGTGATTGATCTGGTTCAATAGAAAACGAGTGAGATCAGGTTAATACGCCGATGGAATCGCAACCGGCACTCTGTGCATTCAAAATAGCCGAGCGCGACTCAAGCCGCAGGAAGCGCGCGGTGACTGGAGACTTGAAGTTGACAAATTGGCGGATCGGGTTGTTTTCGATGTTTTCGAAAGCGCCTTCGGCTACCGGTTGTCCCCAGTTCTCGCCATCTGTGCTGGTATAAAACGCGTATTCGTAAATGATTCCCGGATAGACAGCCGACTGAGTGGGCGTGTAGGTGAAGCCCTTGATTATCAGGTCTTTGCCCATGTCAATTTCGACGAACTGCGGATGTCCTTCACTCTTGGACTCCCACCTGTCCCATAATTCCTTTTCGTCTGCATTCACAAGAACCCATTTCGCGAGACGATTGCCATCTTCACTGCTGACACGGTGGATTTTCCAGCCGTCGCGCAGGATTTCAAATTCTTCGCGGCTGACGTTTTCATCGCCATACAGTTTCTGCCTGGGTTTTGGTTCCGTTATTGCCCGTACGACACCGGCGGTATCCATCCGGAACGGTTCGGTATATTTAATCGAAGAGCACGTCGGCACTGAATCATCAAGCGTATAGTAAAGGTTGTGGCCAGTAGGAGCGCTGAGGGTGACCATGCCTTTGCTGTCGCGTGTGATTGCGGGAGCGGCTACCAATTCCGGCATCAGGAACATAGCCAGCTTGCGCAGGACAGGGGTGGCTTTACTTTTCAGAATCGTTAAACGGATCGCGTCCGCCTTGACCGTTTCAAATTTCACAAAGCGTCGGAGACCGACGGTAAAGCTTTTGCTGACCTTTGTCCATGCTCCGCTAACGCGGCACTCGACGGTGAATTCTTCGATCCGTTGCGACAGTGGCGTATACTCTTCCAGATGAAGCAGGTTTACCTCTGCTTCCGGGAATTCAACCGTCACCTGTGGCTTGCTGTCGTTTTCGTCAGCAGCCCAATAGGTATCGCGGCTTCCGTCAAGCAGAACGGATGCGTCGGAGGCTTCTTCATGTTTGCTGCTTGCGTTTGCGGTTCCACCTGTGGTCAGGTCTTTTGCGAAGGTCAGATCAATCACCTCGCGCATTTCTTTCAAACGCTTCTGTTCTGCTTCATGAACAAGTCCGCGTTTGTCGACCGGCAGGTTTAAAAGAAGGCTTCCGTTGCGGCCGACCGAACAGGTGTACATGTCCATCAGGTGCGGCAGCGAGTGAACCTGATTATCCTGATAACTATGATAAAACCATCCCGGGCGGGTCGAGACGTCTGCTTCGGTCGGAAGCCAGCGTCCGCCGTCACGTACGCCGCTGGTCTGGCATTCGAAACGGTCGCCAAGTTTGTATTCGGTTCCGGCGGGGAACATCGCCCAGTTGGGGTCGGCGGCAAATCCTTTTTCATTTCCGACCCAGCGCACGCCGGGGCCGACATCGCTGAACATCAGCGCTTTGGGCGCAAGCCGGTAAACGATTTCATGAATCCGCGGCCAGTCGTAAACCTGTTTTTTGCCATTGGCTCCTTCACCGCAGGCGCCGTCAAACCAGACTTCAAAGATATCAGCGTCGCCGTAGTTGGTGAGAAGCTCTTCCAGCTGATTGCAGTAAAAGTCATTGTACTCCTTGCCGGAGCCGTATGTGGC
Organism: bacterium; assembly: GCA_003249795.1. Lineage (GTDB taxonomy): Bacteria > Planctomycetota > SZUA-567 > SZUA-567 > SZUA-567 > SZUA-567. The sequence goes on from QKHZ01000044.1 coordinate 5,106, forward strand.
TTCGGTTCTGTCCCATGGCGAGAGGTACAGTCCGAGCTTGAGGCCGAACTCTTTGCATGCATCGGCAAGTTCGCGCACCACGTCGCCTTTTCCGTCTTTCCAGTTTGAGGAGGCGACGCTGTGCTTGGTGTATTTGCTTTGCCACAGACAGAAGCCGTCGTGATGTTTGGCCGTCAGGATAATTCCGTATGCGCCGATTTCTTTGGCAAAACGCGCCCATTGTCGACAGTCGAGTTCCGTCGGCAAAAAGTTTTTCGGATCTTCTCCGCCATGCCCCCATTCGCGCCCGGTGAAGGTATTCATCCCGAAGTGGACGAAGAGGTAAAACGGGTGGGTCTCCCAGTCCAGTTGCAACTCCGACGGAACCGGCCCGACAGGTTTCAGTTCGTTCCTCATGTGTTGATCCTTTGATTTTGTCTGGTGAAAACGAATAAACGGGTGTTTTGCGTTGCGATTTCAGTACATTATGCTTTTTCAAAAATAATCGCATAATGTGTTTTCAGAAAAGCCGATAGATTTTTGTAACTATACAACTAAGCTTATCCTTGGCAAGCGGGTTCTGGGATTTTTTCGCAGAAATCCCAAAGATCACAAATCTGGTCGGGGTGTTTGCCAATTTTGATAACTCAGGAGGGGGTGTTGCGTGTGGTCACTCGTCTGTCAATGCGTCGCTGTTGTCGTTTGCATCCGGCTGCCATCCTTTTACAAAAGCGATGGCTTGATCTTTGGTCAATACCTCGCCCTCAAGTTGTGCATCGTCAAGTGCGCGCAAAACGGTGCCCATCGCAGGCCCCGGTTTGAACCCGAGGCAGATCAGATCGGCACCATTAAGCAGTCGCGGCGGCGGCGGTTCGCGTTCCTGTTCCTCTCGCCATTTTTCCAATCCGTATTGATATGTGGTCAGAATCGAGTGCGACGACACGCAGTCGAGCCGGTGCAGCGACAGGTGCAGCGGAAACTCCTTTTCCTGCAGAAATCGGCGGCGCTTGGACTCGCGCATTTTTGGAAGGCTGGCAAAGTGCATGTGACGGCCGATCATATCGCACACGGTTTCGACGATCACCTTCGGGCGTTTGAGCTGGCGCAAAATGTCTTCAGCCATTCGGCGTCCCAGCGCATCGTGTCCGTTAAACCGGATGCGGTCGGAAATGGTAAACGTTCCGGGCTTGCCCACATCGTGCAGAAGGACGGCAAAGCCGAGGATCTCTTTTTCCTGCGGCGTCTGCGGGTTCCATTCGCCACCGCTTTCATCCATCAGTTTCAGCATCAGCATCGTGTGTTGCCAGACGTCGCCTTCCGGATGAAATTCTGGCGGTTGCTCGACGCCCTGCATTGCCGCGACTTCCGGCAGAACTGCTTCAAGCAGCCCCGTCTTTTTAATCAGTTCCATCGCTTTGACCGATCCGCCTTCGGTCAGCATTCGCCGCAGCTCTTCGCCGATCCGCTCGCCGCTGACCGTTGTAACTGTTGGTGCGAGTTCGCACATCGCTTTTTCTGTATCCTGATCGAGTGCAAATCCGGTGCGAGCGGCAAAGCGCACGGCGCGCAGTAATCGCAGCTTGTCTTCAGAAAACCGCCGGTACGGATCGCCGACCGTCCGCAGGATTTTCCGGCTCAGGTCATCACGGCCGCCGACATAGTCAAGCACCTGATCAGTCACCGGATCATACAGCATCGCGTTGATCGTGAAGTCGCGGCGCAGGACATCTTCTTTCGGCGTGGAAAACGCGATCTGATCCGGCCGCCGTCCGTCTGCATATCCGGTTTCTGTGCGGAACGTTGCGACTTCAATCTGGCAACCGCTTTCGACGACGACCATTACCCCGAAGGCTTTTCCGACGGCGACGGTGTGCTCAAATAACTCTTCGATCTGCTCGGGAACAGCGCTTGTTGCGATGTCGATATCTTTGGGTTCTACCCCCATCAGCCGATCACGGACGCACCCTCCGCAGAAGTATGCGTCATGTCCGGCATTGCGCAGCGTCTGCAGAATTCGCAGCGCAACCGCTTCTGTCGGCTCATGGTTTTCAGATGCCGCTGCATCCGGGTTGGCCTCATTCATTTTGATTGCCGGTTTCTTTCAAAATTCTGTCAGCAAGTTTCAATACTTAAGGTGTAGCCTGAAACGCTCTATGGGAAATCGTCGGTGAAAATAAGAATCACGTGGTGGAGTATCGGATGATTTCAGTTATGAAGCAAGGATAATCTTCATCGATCACATCAGAGACAGGGAAATTTCAGCGGAAAACGGCATTTTGACTTCGAATGAAGTTGTTTGCCGCTTGCATTTGACGCTCTGTTGGGTAGACTTTTAAATATGTCCACATCAAGCAGGAATTATCAATCAGCCCCGCGCTGGGAGGTGATGCCACCACCATCTCAAACGGCGGTCGAACTGGCAAAAGCCGTTGGGATCAGCCCAATTACGGCTTCGATTTTATTGGCCCGGATTCCCAATGCCGACCCTGAATCCGCACGCGCATTCTTGAGTCCGTCTCTCTCAAATTTGACGCCCCCTTCGCAATTCATGGATGTGGAAAAAGCATCCGCACGCGTTGCCGCCGCAATCAAAGAAAACCAGCGCATCGTGATCTACGGCGATTATGACACTGATGGCGTAACCGCTACGACAATCCTCGTCCGACTGTTGCGCGAGTTGTCGGCAAACGTGGAGTTCTATCTTCCCTGCCGCATGGAAGAAGGCTACGGCATCTCAGAAGCCTTTGTCAGTATGGCAATCCAGACCGGCGTCAACCTCGTCGTTACTGTCGACTGCGGAGTCAGCGAACACGAACATATCCGCGCGATGACTGAAGCCGGAATTGACGTTATCGTCACCGATCACCATGAACCGGGAGAAACCGAGCTGCCACCGGCATATGCGGTCGTTAACCCGAAACGCGTGGACGCGACTTACCCGTTCCGTGAACTGGTCGGCGCAGGCGTTGCGTTCAAATTCGGGTGGGCAATCTGTCAGGCATATACCGGCAATGAAAAAGTCGGATCACGTCTGCAGGAAGTGCTGCTGAGTCTTCTTCCGTATGTGGCCGTTGGCACCATCGCCGATGTTGCGCCGCTCATTGACGAAAACCGGATTCTGGTTACTTATGGTCTTCGTGCCATGGCGCGAACCAGTGCAGGTCTGCAGGCGTTGATTATTACCTGCGGTGATGACCCAACCCAGCTCTCAAGCCGTGATGTGGCTTTTCATATCGCACCTCGCCTGAATGCAGCTGGACGGATGGGTGATGCGCGCCTTGCACTTGAGCTGCTCTTGACTGACGATTCGGAACAGGCCAGAGAGTTGGCAACCGCGTTGGATGACAAAAACCGCCAGCGCCAGCAACTCTGCAAAACCATGGTCGATGAAGCGCGTGCAGAAGCCGAGGCGCAACATGATCTTGAGCATGACGCCGCCGTCGTTGTCGCACGCAAGGGATGGCATGAGGGCGTAATCGGGATTGTTGCGGGCAGGCTTTGTGACGAGTATCGCCGCCCTGTGGCCGTTATTGCCTTGTCGGAAGAAAAAGGCAAAGGCTCAGCGCGAAGCATTGAAGGCGTGAACCTGTATGAAGCCATGAGCCTGAGTAAAGAGCGGTTCCTCTCCTTCGGCGGCCATGAACAGGCGGCAGGTTTCAGTATCGCACCGGATCAGGTCGACAGCCTTCGGACAGAATTGGTCGAACACTGCGCCAATCAGTTTGAAGACCGCGGCGTACAGCATAAATTGAAGATCGACCGTGAAGTGCGACTCGGGGAGTTGAATACGGGGTTGGCGCGTGAGTTGTCGATGCTCGAGCCTTTCGGTAACGGCAATGACAAACCGCTGTTTTTATGCAGGAATATTCATATTGCCGGAACACCGAGGCTGATGGGGCGAGACCAGAAACACTTTTCGTTCAACGCCGCGCAAGACCAGATCGCCTACCGCGCCCTTGTCTTCAACAATACGTCATGGATGATGGAGATGGATCGCGGCGTGCGCCACTGGGACATCGTATTTCGCGCAGAACTGAATGAATTTCGCGGGCAGTGCAGGCTTGAGCTTGGCATTGTCGACATGCGCCCGGCACAATAAACACGATCCGGCTTTTATATCAAACCGCGAGACTAAACAAAACAGGGACTGACAATCAAATCAGTCCCTGTTCTTTTTTAATAAGTTTCAGTTCGTACACGCTCAGCCGAGGTGGCTTTCGTTTTCTGTCATGCGCGGGCCGTCAATCGTGGCATAGTATTCTTCTGCCGAATCACCTCTGAACCAGCGGGAAACAGTTTCCTTGGCGTGTTCGATCATGATATACAAACACGGCACGAGGATCAGCGCCACCAGTGTCGAGAACAAGATCCCGTACCCGAGGGACAAGCCCATCGGTACAAGGAACTTTGCCTGTACTGATGTCTCGAAGATCATCGGCGCAAGGCCGATAAATGTTGTCAGTGATGTCAGGATAATCGGGCGGAATCGCCGAGTCCCTGCTTGTACTGCCGCCTCAACCGCAGACGCACCTTCACGGCGCAGGTTGTTGGCGTAATCAACCAGAACCAGCGAGTCGTTGACCACAACCCCGGCAAGAGCGATAATCCCGAACATGCTGGTCATGCCCATTGTATAACCCATCAGGATATGGCCAATTGCTGCGCCGATTATTCCGAACGGGATCGAGATCATAACAATCAGCGGCTGGAAGTAACTCTTAAACGGTACCGCCAGCATCGCATAGATTACCAGCACCGCAAAAATAAACCCGGTCTTCAGCGTAGCCATCGACTCATTGAAATCGCGACCGGGGCCGCCTTCCTCCACTGTCAGCCCCGGATACTTTTTCTTCAGCTCTTCAAGAATTGCAGGTTTATGATTTCCGTCTTTATCGGTACTTCCTGTATAAACCGCCTGCTTGATCAGCTGTGTGTCCTCAATCGGTTCAATGCCGCAGTTGACAGCCAGAATCCGGCGGCCGTCAATCCGCTTGATCGATGTATAGGCGTGGTCGCGATGCATCTCGACTGCTTCATGCAGGGGAATTTCACCCCCGCCGTCAGTCCGGATCAGCATGTTTTCGACATCATATTCTGATGTCCGCTCTGATAACGGGCGTCGTACCATGACCTTCACCTCGTCACGGCCGCGTTGTTGGCGCAAGGCTTCGGCACCATAAAACGCACTGCGGATCTGTTTTCCGATATCGCTGACGGTCAACCCCTGGCCGCGTGCAGCAGGCTTCAGTGTCATATTCAGCTGAGGTTTACCTTCTTCAAACCCGTCATCCACATCGCGCACACTTGAGAACTTTTCCAGCTCTCGGCCAAAATCGGCGGCGGCCGCTTCCAGTGTCGGGATGTCAGTGTGTCCCAGTTCAACTTCCAATGCCACTCGGTCGCCAGGACCCATCGTCGCACTGTATGTCAAGGACTCGACACCGACCACTTCCCCCATCAATTTCCGCCACTTTTGCGTAAACTGGCTGACAGAGATGTCGCGCTCGTCACTCGATACC
>QKHZ01000056.1 GCA_003249795.1 bacterium
CTTGTCATTGCAGACAAGTCCTTGCGTGCCTGCGTGACCCAAGTTGGATTGATTCCTGCCGTAAACGACGGGTCATTATCAGCCCCCCATTGCCAGTCGACAATGTGCGGGGATATCTGCTCGCCAATGACTTTTAAATACGGCTGCAGTTCCTGTGCGCGTGTATACATGATCTGGTACATCTGCATAGCCCGAAAAGGATAGGGGGAATTGTCGATAATCCCGGTAATCCTTACGCCAGAGTATCTAATCTCTCTCAATTCTCGATTGAGGTTTTCTAAAAATAACGAGGCGCTTTTGAGTGTACGGTTTTCAGGCCAAAGGTGGCTCTTTAGATAAACAAGCCCGGTTTGCTCCACAATCGAGGACAACAGGCCTTCATGTGAAACAATTGACTCCGGGATTTCACTTAACAAAATGGAAAAATGCCCATGCATCGCGGTTGTGACAATGTCTTCTTCCTTGACCTGCGTCGGTTTTTCCCATAAGCCAACCGCTTGTGTGACAACCGCAAGGCGAAGCCCTGTTTCTGAAAATAATTTAACAGTCACATAATAGACGCCTAGTTTATCAAATGGAATTTCCAGTACTTCAGTAAAATCCCGCTGCATACCAGGAGAGATGGATGCCATGTTTTTGTTTTGCGGCAACACGGTAACGCCATCCCGATTTTCAGGCGTCTGTCCGTAAATATCAAGGATCTCAAGCGTTCTGTAGTAGATCGGGCTTGATTTGCCGTTTGCGGTAGACACAGCTTTATCTGGCAGTAGGCCGCGATATTGGATTGTCAGTGGCAGGGGAGGATACTTGTGATACGGAAGTCTTGAACTCAGGATTGACTGAAACACTGGGTCGATCTGGATCTTTGGACGGCTTTCAATCTTGATATCGTCAAACCACGCTTTCCCATGCCGGTCTGCACCAGAAAAGGCGGGATCATCGAGGATTTCGCAAAGAATCCGGACAGCGTTAGTCTCCGAGGGAAGTTCATTGATCCGAAGTTGTAGCGGGGATTCCGGCCAATCGACCTGCCCACGTGGAATTTCAAGGACTTCTCGGTCAAGTTCACGCATACCCCTGATTTCATCAACATGAAGCCAGATCACATTAATCCGGACAATGCTGTTATTCAGGTTTTCTGTTCGAACCCATGCCGTAATTTCATATGCTAGCCCCGGATCAACCCGTTTGGGAATCCGTGTCTGCATGGCCACATGCGTGCCGTCAAAGGGCATCTGCAGGACATGGCCGACTGCTCCGCGATAAATGCCGGGGCGTTTTGTGTCTTCAACGATATGGGTGGCATCGGCGTTCCATGCAGGTGTATTTTCACCTCGAATTGCCTCCCAATAGTCTGGCCAACCGTCAATATTTACATCACGGCTGTCTAGGGATGTCCCTCGCGGTTCAAAATCATAAATCGAGAACTCCCGTGCCGCATTCAGGCGCTGGCTTTCGCGATTTTCACTTTCGTCAAACTCCAACGAAAAGCCATAAAAATGCATAAGAGAAAGAAATAACAGTGTCCATATAGCCCGATGACGGCGCAAGCGTGACATGACGGCGGCTTGGCGCATACAGGCCAAGCCGCGTGGGTGAAAATCTGTGGTTTTAACCGGGGAACAAGTCATCCGTCATCTTCCGGTATCAGCCGACTATTCCGGCTGCTCTACTGTCGTCTCTGCAGTTGTTGGGGATAGAGTCGAGTCCGTTTTTTCTGTTTTTTCTGCAACATCGTCTGTTTTCTTTTCAGTTTTGTCTGCAGCAGATTTCTTTTTCTCAGGCAGCGGCAGATGGATCGGCTTGCGTTCGGCATCCCGCTCCTGTCGTTCCTTAAAGGTAGCATCAACCTGCTGCTTCATCTCTTCTGCGCGCTGCATCACATCTTCTTTTGAATCTTCACTTTCAACTTTCTGCAGGACATAGTGAAGTTCGCGAACGTCACTGATGCGCTTGGGAACCAAAACCTCGCTGACAAATTCAGTCCCAGTCTGCTGGTAATATGGCGCCTTGATCGGTTCTTTGACAATCATCGGATAGTATCCATCCATCTCCATCCGGATGGAATAGACGCCGTAATGCATGAATTTCAGCGTATAGGGTGTCGTGCCGCGCCAACTGTCATTAATGACAACCGTGGCTCCGGACGGTTCGCTGGTAATAATCATTTTTCTCTCAACACACCCAACGCATGTGAGAAGCAACAATGCACAAAGCAAGAGGTTCTTACCGTTCATGCGGAATCCCCGTTTCTAGAATAGCCAAGCCCATGGTTCATTCATTCATTTTATTGAGGATATGAATTCAAGGATACCATGTCAAGCGCATTTAGCTAACCGTAACGCTGTTCTTTGGTTGACATGACGATAAAAGTTGATTGATCGCGAATTTGGGTTGACAGAAACAGGCTTAACCCTATAATATAAACTCTTTGTATGTATTGTATTTGAACAGACTTGCGAGAGATTTCATGTCAGAAAAACTGATTGCCCGAATCAATGAGCTCAAGAAACAGCGTAATGCTGTAATTCTTGTTCATAATTATGCGCCGGGAGAAGTGCAGGATGTGGGTGATTTTGTTGGTGACAGCCTCGGGCTATCCCGCACCGCAGCAGGCACGGACGCGGATGTGATTGTATTTTGTGGCGTGCACTTTATGGCGGAGACCGCGGCGATTCTTGCTCCTGAGAAAACGGTGCTGCTTCCGGACGCAAACGCTGGATGCCCGATGGCCAATATGGTCACTCCGCGCCAACTTGCAGAAATGAAAGCGAAGAATCCGGATGCGGTGGTTGTTACATATGTGAATTCATCTGCCGCAATCAAGGCGATGAGTGATATCTGCTGCACATCTGCTAATGCTGTTGAAGTCGTGCGCTCTGTACCTGAAGACAAGCCGGTTTTGTTTGTTCCGGATAGAAATCTGGGCAGCTATGTCAGTTCCGTACTCCAACGCGAACTCATTTTGTGGAATGGATTTTGTCCGACTCATGAGCGGATGCTCCCCGAGCATGTTTATGCTGCGAAGCAGGCGCATCCTGACGCGCCTGTGGTTATGCACCCAGAGTGTCGTCCGGCAACGCTGGCGTATGCCGACAAGGTTGCGAGTACGACAGGTATTCTTCGGTTCTGTAAAGAAAATCCGGCCAAAGAATTTATCATTGGAACAGAAAACGGGATTTTCCATCGTCTTTGCAAAGAGAATCCGGAGAAAACATTCTATCATGCCTCGGATGTTGCAGATTGCCCGAACATGAAATTGAATTCGCTTGAGAAGATTGTATGGTGTCTGGAGGATATGGCTTCTGTTGTGACGGTTTCCCCAGAGATCGCGGCCAAGGCACTTTCGCCAATTACAAAGATGCTGGAAACGGTCATAGATGGCTGATCTTCCCCAAACATCATCAGGCGAGTATCCAGCTCCTGCGCTTATTGACAGAATCTCGGCCAATGTTGCTGGAATTCGGAATCGGATTGAGCATTCGTGTGAACGCAGCGGACGCAAAACTGAGGATATTACTCTTGTTGGTGTGACAAAAACAGTGGGTCTTGCTGAAATCCGGGCCTTATATCAGGCCGGTATTCGGGATTTTGGCGAAAACCGGATTGAGGTCGGATTACCGAAAGTGGAGACGCTGAGCGACCTGGCTGATGTAAACTGGCACATGATCGGTCATCTTCAGCGCAATAAGGCTGCGAAGGCTGTAAACGGATTTCATGTTTTTCATGGTGTGGAGTCTTCGAAACTTGTGGAGAAACTGACGGAATTGGCAGTACAGTCAAAGAGTCGGTATGATGTTTTTCTTGAGGTCAATATTGCTGGTGAAGATAATAAATATGGCGTTCAGCCTGAAGCCGCAGTAGTTCTAGCACGACAAATTCTACAGGCTGGAAATTTGCGGCTTCGCGGGTTGATGACAATGGCGCCGTTTACGGATGATACGGATTTGATCCGCTCTGTGTTTCGTGGCTTGCGGCAGTTGCGCGATACACTGCAGCAGAATGCTGGCGAGCATCTGCCAGATTTATCGATGGGGATGAGTGGAGATTTTGAAATTGCGGTTGAAGAGGGTTCGACCCTCGTCCGCGTTGGAACGGCTTTATTTGCTTGATAAAATCGTCGTTCTCTTGCGCCGAATGCTGTGCAGGCCGACATGAATCAATAAAAGGAATTACAATGGATCTTTCAAGTATACGTTTAGGATGTGTTGGCGCAGGAAACATGGCCGAGGCTTTTGTTCGGGGGATTAGCTCTGCGGGTTTGGTCAGTCCTGATCGGATTATCGCGTCTGATCCGTCAGAAGCTCGCCGTGAGATTTTCAGCCGTATGGGAATTACGACGACGGATAACAACAATAAAGCTGCTAGCTGTGATATCGTTCTTTTGGCCGTTAAGCCGCAGATGTTTGAAACGGTTGTTTCCGGCTTGAGCGCATGTATGTCAGATAAAACGCTGGTTATCAGTATTGCCGCTGGAATCCGGATTGAAAAGATTACGGCTCTGGTTCCGGCCGGCGTCAGGATTGTCCGTGTGATGCCGAATACGCCGATGCTCGTTGGCGCAGGTGTCAGCGGGATTGCCAGAGGGCGGGGCGTCAGCGACGATGATGCTTCTGCTGTTAGCACACTTCTGGCGTCATCCGGGATTGTGCAGGAAGTTTCAGAGGATTTGATTGATGCGGTTACTGCTGTTTCTGGTAGTGGTCCGGCTTATGTCTTTCGTTTTACAGAAGCGCTTGCCGATGCAGCCAAAGCTGTCGGTCTGTCTGAAGAAATGGCGATGGAGTTTGCTAAGCATACCGTTTGCGGTGCGGCAAAATTGATGCAGTCAAGCGAGTTGCCGGTTTCGCAACTTCGCATTAACGTGACAAGTCCGAAAGGCACAACAGAAGCTGCTCTTAATTCAATGACTGAAAACGGTCTGGAACAGGTGATTGAAAAGGCCGTTTGTGCCGCCCGCGACAGGAGTATCGAACTTTCTGGTCGTAAAGGCTGAGTGACGGGGTTATATCGATGGCATCCGTGTTGTTTTCGCTGTCAAACGATGAAATTGAGTCGTTGGCTCTTGAAGAAAAAGACGGTGGCGTTATTGTAGAAGTCAAAGCGCATCCGGCTGCTAAGAAAGATGCCATTATAGGCGTTCATGACGGACAGCTGAAGGTTGATACGACTTCCGCACCTGAGAAAGGAAAAGCAAACGATGCGATCCGGAAATTTCTGGCAAAATGCTTTGATGTCGGGCGTGGGGATGTTGAGCTTGTGAGTGGCCATGCCTGTCAGAAAAAACGCTTTCGGATTGACGGGATCTCGAAAGAAACGTGTAAAAAATTATTGCGTGGAAAGTGAATTCACCTATAGACTTGAGGAGCAGCGATGAGCCAATTACAGGTACGAATCGAAGAAGCGGCAACCTATATTCAGGGCAAAATCGGTTTTGCTCCGCAAGTGGGTATCATTCTTGGCACTGGCCTTGGCGGGTTGGCGCGTGTGATGGAAAATCCCATCGAAATTCCATATGAAGAGATTCCGAACTTTCCTGTTTCAACAGTTCAGGGGCATGCCGGGCAACTTGTGTGCGGTGAACTCGGTGGCAAGCGTGTAGTTATGATGGAAGGGCGTTTTCATTACTATGAAGGCTATACCATGGAGCAGGTGACATTTCCTGTTCGCGTGATGAAAGCGCTTGGCGCCCATTCGATGATCGTGACAAATGCATGTGGTGGAATGAATCATCTGCATGAACGCGGTGATATCATGATTATTGAAGACCATATTAATATGCTTGGGACGAATCCGCTGATCGGGCCGAATGACGAACGTCTGGGACCGCGATTCCCTGATATGTATTGCCCATATGATAAAGAATTCCTGGCGTTGGCTGAAGGTATCGGCCGCCGCAATAATATTCGCGTACAGCGTGGTGTTTATGTCGCCGTATCCGGTCCATGTCTTGAAACCCGCGCAGAGTACCGGATGCTGAGGATGATCGGGGCGGATACGGTTGGCATGAGTACCGTTCCGGAAGTGATTGTTGCCGTTCACGGCGGCATGCGAGTTCTAGGAATGGGGGTAATTACAGATGTTTGCCTGCCGGATGCACTTGAGCCTGTTGCTATTGATGAGATTATTGCCGTTGCGAATGAGGCCGGGCCGAAACTGGAGAAAATTGTCCTTGAGTTTCTGCAGGAGGTTCGCTTGTCATGAATATCATGGGTGTCCAAATACTCAGCCTCGTTCTGAGGCTATTTGAGCATTCAAGAATCCTTTTTTTCGCAGCAGTCATGATGATTTCGAGTGTATGTTATTTCTCTTCTTTGTCCGCGAATGACGATGACAGCGTGTCGGTCAATGCGAACGAGAATGATGATGCAACAGCATCGGAACAACCATCGGACGACAAGGATGCGATAAAATCGATTGTTAGTGCGAGTCCTGAACGCCGATATGCGGACGGGATGTTTGTCCCTGATGCCTTGATGCCGGGTGGCCTTATCGAAATTGACCGTGCTGTGATTGCTAAAACACGGTATGGAAAAACAGACAAGAGTTTTGATAAATCAACGCCCTTGTTGAATGTAGAACTTATTAAGGCGCTGAAGGATTATCCGGTTATCGGTGTTGTTGCCTACGGTGGTACTCAGGATGACGCTCCGGTTGTTGCTTTGCGGGTAACTTATATGTTTGACCGCTATAAAGCGCTTCCGTTTCCAGACTCTGTCCAAACAATGTTGGAGAAGGAAACCGTTTCTACTTCAGTGATAAATTCGGAAAAATCATCGGAAGTCATGGGGGAAACTGTGACTTCTGAGAGTTCGGATTCACAAGGTGAATTCACCTCGGTGGATGATCAATGTGGAGTCTCAACGGTAACGGAGTGTGAAGTGGCAAGCGGTTCACATGAGGGATGTGGCAAAAACGCATGTGATGCGGGCTGTGATAACGAGACGATTAGGCCAATATGGCATGGCGGTAACGATGGGATTATGTCGATACAGTTTTGTTCTGTGTTACCGCAGCAACTCCTTAAAGATAAGCGTTTGAAAGCATTTCAGTCCGGTGTTGATATTGAAAATCCGACATTGACCTATCTTGCTGGATTTGGCGTGATTGTTGAGATTCGTGCAGACCGCTCTCTCGATCAAAGCATCCTTGAGAAAGCAACAGCTTTGATCCGCGCGCGTCTTGCTGCTGAGCTTGAGAAAGAACGCGCCTATCTTGAAACGCAGAACCAGCTGTTCAATACATATTGCGAGAGGACACAATTGAAGCAATTTGCCAATCCGAATGTTAAGCCGGTGTGGACTGCTTTAGATATGGTTTTCAACGCTTTTTATGAAAAGAAATTTTAGCGTGATATTATACGTTGTTGATGAAGAACAGGTTTATTACATTTACGAATTGAACCAATAAGAAACGGAAAATGACAATGAGCGTATTCAAGCCGGTACCCAGAGAGATCGATTTTGCCTCATCTGAGAAGCAGTGGATCCAGTACTGGAAAGATAATAAAATTTTCGATAAGCAGCTTGAGCAGGGGAAGGCCAGAGCAAAAACGGAAGGAAAATCTACTTTTGTATTTTACGAAGGGCCTCCGACCGCGAACGGAATGCCGCACCCTGGGCACGTTTTGACGCGTGTTGTCAAGGATTTATTCCCCCGCTATAAAGCGATGCAGGGGTTTGATGTCCCTCGTAAAGCAGGCTGGGATACGCATGGATTGCCTGTTGAAATTGAAGTTGAAAAACAACTCGGAATAGAAGGCAAAGATCAGATTGAAGCCTATGGCGTCGAGCCGTTTGTTAAAAAATGTAAAGATTCCGTTTTCAAATATTCCGACTTGTGGGCTAAGCTGACCGACCGTATCGCGTTCTGGATTGATATGGATGATCCTTACGTCACCTATCATCAAAGTTATATTGAAAGTGTCTGGTGGGCGCTCAAGTCATTTTGGGATGCGGGTCTGTTGTATCACGGATCAAAAATTGTCCCTTGGTGTCCGCGCTGTGGAACTGCACTGTCGAGTCATGAAGTCGGGCAGGGCTATAAAGAAGTTGAAGATCCGTCTGCATATGTCGCATTTCGCAGCAAAGAGGATCCGAAACTCCTGTATCTGGCGTGGACTACGACACCGTGGACGCTTCTGTCAAATGTGGCGCTGGCCATCGGTAAAGATCACGATTACGATTATGTACGAGTCGGTGATGAGACGTTAGTGATGGCTTCGGCATTGCGCGAAAAAACGATGGGCAAGCTTGAGCATACTGTTACGAAAACAGTCAAGGGATCTGATCTTCTCGGTCTTAAATATGAACAGCTTTTCACGTATGGCAAGGCGGACAAACCGGGTTTCCGGATTGTCGCCGGAGATTTTGTCGGGCTTGATACCGGTACCGGTATCGTTCATATCGCACCGGCTTATGGTGAGGACGATTATCGCGTCGGCCGTGAAAATGATTTGCCTTTTATCAATCTCGTCAAGCCTGACGGCACGTTTATGGATGAAGTAGAGCCGTGGAAAGGCATGTTTGTTAAAAAGGCGGATTCGCTGATCATCAAGGAACTCCGCAGTCGCAATCAGCTTTTGAAAAGTGAACAATATAAACACGACTATCCATTTTGCTGGCGTTGCCCAAGCCCACTTCTCTATTATCCGCGCCCGGCGTGGTATATCAACACGTCTTCACTTAAAGACAAGATGCTTGAGAATAACGCAGCCATCACGTGGCTTCCCGAACACATCAAGAACGGGCGTTTTGGCAACTTCCTTGAAACCAATATCGATTGGGCGTTGTCACGTGAACGTTATTGGGGAACGCCGCTACCGATTTGGGAATGTACCTCGTGCGATCATAAAACAGCGATTGGCAGTCAGAAAGAATTGATCGAAAAAGGCATAAGTGTGCCGAATGATATCGAACTTCATAAGCCCTATGTTGACGAGGCAAAAGTCCGGTGTGAAAAATGTGGTGGCGAAATGAAGCGCGTGTCGGAAGTGATTGACTGCTGGTTTGACTCTGGTTCGATGCCGTTTGCTCAATGGGGATATCCTCATAAAGATGGAAGCGCAGAGAAACTCGCAGCAGCCTTTCCGGCAGACTTTATTTCTGAAGCGATTGACCAGACTCGCGGCTGGTTTTATTCGCTGCTTGCGATTGCAACCTTACTGAAAGAATGCGGTCGTCGTAAGGCCGATAAAGGCGAAGCCCTCGGTTCACTTAAGCCTTGGTATGATATATCTTATCCGATGCCTTATAAAAAGTGTCTTGTTATGGGGCATGTCTGTGATGAGAAAGGCTATAAAATGTCCAAGAGCAAGGGCAACTACCTTGACCCGTGGACAATTCTGGATAAAGAAGGCTCCGATGCATTGCGCTGGTTCTTTTACAGCTCAAATCATCCTTGGACTTCGGTTCGCTTCTTTGATTCGGCAATTCGTGATTCACAGAAGGATTTTCTTGTACGTCTGCGGAACGTGTACAGCTTCTTTATTATTTATGCCAATATCGATGGTTTTGATCCGCGGGAAGGGGTGTCTGATCCAGGTCAGTTGTCTGATTTTTCGAGTGCGAAGACATATGTTCCGTTGGAAAAACGCTCTGATCTTGACCGGTGGATGGTTTCGAAATTAAACGGCCTTATTCGAGATGTGACAAAGCATATTGAAGACATGAGTATCCTTTCGGCTGCACAAGCTCTTCATGGTTTTGTTGACGCATTGTCGAACTGGTTTGTCCGTCGAAGCCGTGATCGTTTCTGGAAAAGCGAGAAGGATACGGATAAGTGGGCCGCGTACTGGACGCTGTATGAGTCTCTCACGACGCTTAGTATGTTGCTGGCACCATTTACGCCTTGCTTTTCTGAAGAAATGTATCACGGCCTCGCACGGGAACTGTGGGGAGACAAATTGCCGGAAAGCATCCATTTGTTCCGCTGGCCAACTGTGAATGAATCTGCGATCAGTCCGGAAATCGAAAAGACGATGGACATGATCCGTGAGTTGGCATCCCTTGGTTTGTCTGCTCGTGCCGCTCAGAAACTGAAAGTCCGCCAGCCACTTGCGCAAGCCGTTGTGGTTTTGTCTGATCCGTCTCTGAAAGACTCCGTTGTCGCATCCTCATCAGTCCTTGAAGAAGAGATGAATGTGAAAGAACTTGTCTATGCTGATAATGCGGATGAGTATGTTCAGTACATCGTAAAGCCTGACTTTAAGGTTCTTGGCCCCAAACTTGGAAAGAACGTGAAGGCTTGTGCTGCCGCGTTGCAGAAGGCGAAAGCGTTTGAGATCGTCAATGCAGTTCAAGGGGGGGGGAGTTTTGCGCTAGATTTAAATGGCGAGCAAATTGTTCTGACTGAAGCGGAACTTGACGTCAGGATTCAGTCAAAAGAAGGCTTCGCCGCATCTGGCAGTAAGGCTGCGGTTGTCGTACTAGATACGACGGTTACTGAGGCGTTGGAACGTGAAGGTCTTGCGCGCGAAATTACCAATCGGATTCAGGGAATCCGCAAAGAATTAGACCTGCCTTATGAAGCGAAGATCGCTGTTCGATTGGGTGCAGGCGGGACTGTTGCCCGTGCGGCGAATGAATTTGTGGC
>QKHZ01000187.1 GCA_003249795.1 bacterium
GCAAGAGTCAAATGCTCTCGGGCAAGACAAACTGACCACTCCGCCAGCCAAAACACTGCTTGCCGCATTCAACGCAGCCTACTACGGTGAAGCGCCGCAACAAAAACAGGTACATCCCAAAACGACGGAAGAGAAAAAAGAAACAGACCGCAGCCGCGCAGAACTGGCGGAACTTGCCACAGACCTTTACCAGATGGCGGAAGAAGGATTTCTGCTTCCGGTCGATGAAGAGGTCGCCCCTGCTCCAATGACACAGCGCACACAGATGAGTCCGAACACATCAACACCATCCATCCCGACACTCACATTCTCACCGCCGACCGCTCCAAACGCGCCAGCAACACCGACTCCGCCAGCACAACCAGCTATTGCTTCATCCTCTGCAAACGCTCAAACGGCAGCGGATACAGCAGGTACACCACAGACGGCCGCTACTCCTCCGACACCAGCGACGCCTACAATTCCTGTTACCCCCGCTTCACCGCAAACGGTAACACTCGCGACACAGACACCGGCGGCACAATAAGCCCTCGGGAAAACAAAACGATTCATCCGCCGAAGAAGCCCGACAGACGACTCATTATGCCGATTCAAAAACTCAACGAATTCGGCAAAAATAACATTTTCAGAACTTGCCTGCCTGCTTATAACCATGCTATTGTATGGCAGAGGTAAGGGCAGGAGTCAAATTCATGCGAATGCAAACAGCAAAGTCGCTGTGTCGGCTGATGATGGCGATGGCAATCGGCTTCCTGACTGCGCTTTGCCTTCATACCAACGGCGCACTTGCGCATGAAACAGAAGAACCGATCCATACACACCCACCCCTGCTCTCGGCCTGTGAATATGATTACCCGCCGTTTTGCTTTGTCGGACACAATGAGAAAGCAGCTGGCTTTTCGGTTGAATTGCTGCAAGCCGCGCTCGAGGCAATGGGGCAGCGAGCAGACTTCCGCATCGGTACATGGAATGCCATCAAAGACGAACTCGCGCAGGGAAAACTCGATGTTCTTCCACTGGTCGGGCGCACACCGGAGCGGGAAGATATATTCGATTTTACCGTTCCGTATCTGACACTGCACGGCACGATCGTCGTACGGGAAGATAATACAGATATTATAAACTTGGCATCATTGAAAGGAAAAGACGTTTGCGTCCTGCGCGGAGATAACGCAGAAGAGTTCATGCGGCGAAAAGAGACCGGCGCAACACTCTTTCTATCCGATTCATTTGAGGATGCCTTAATCCAATTGGCAAAAGGAAAATATGATGCCGTTGTCATCCAGCGGCTGCTGGCGCTTCGCCTGATCCGGGACGCTCATATCGAAGGATTGAAAGTCCTGAATAAGCCGCTAATGGAATTTCGGCAGGACTTCTGCTTTGCGGTCACCGAAGGCAATAAAAAACTGCTCTCGCAACTGAACGAGGGGCTGGCACTTGTCATCGCAGACGGCACCTACCGGCAACTGTATACGCACTGGGTCGCCTCCATCGATGCAACCCAGCAGACCCGCAGCCGGATCATTGTCGGAGGAGACAAGGATCTGCCTCCTTATGAGTATCTGGATAAAAACGGACAACCGACCGGATACAATGTTGAACTGACCAAAGCGATTGCCGACCGGATGGGGCTCAATGTCGAAATCCGGCTGGATACGTGGAGTGAGATCAGGCGAGGCCTGCAAACAGGAACAATCGATGCGATCCAAGGCATGTTCTACTCGATTGAACGCGATAAAACCTTTGACTTCACCCCGCCGCACACAATGGTTCATCAGGTCATCGTCTCGCGCGATGAAAACCATACCCACATCCACGACCTGTCCGACCTGCGTGACCATAAAGTGATTGTTGTCCGCGGCGACATCATGCATGACTTCGCCATCCGTAACGGGCTGACCAACCTGCTACTCGCTGATACCCAGACAGAAGCCCTCAAGGCGGTCGCAGAAAAGAAGGCCGACTGCTCGATGATGGCGGAGCTTCCGGCAGTTTATCTGATCCGCAAAAACGGGTTTGATAACCTGCACACAGAATCAAATCCACTGATGAGCATGGAGTACTGTTTTGCCGTCCAGAATAACGACCGTGACCTTCTGAGCAAATTTACGGAAGGCCTGGCAGCACTGAACAAAACTGGCGAATATCGCAATATCCACAATAAATGGCTGGGGCCATACCAGAACCATACACCTGTTTGGCAAGACTATCTGGGCTATGTTCTGATGGCGGCAGGACCTCTAGCGGCACTTCTTCTCCTCTCATTTCTCTGGATGTGGACACTTCGGAGACAGGTTCACAACCGCACCCAGCAACTGGCACAAAGCCAAACGAAATACAAAGGGCTTTTCGAATCTCAAAAAAAGCTATTCCAATCAATGATTGACGGCTTTGCCATTCACGAAATGATCTATGACGAAAACGGCAATCCGATTGACTACCGATTCCTTGAAGTCAACCCGGCTTTCGAAACACTGACCGGACTCAAAGGAACAGATGTTATCGGTAAAACAGCATTGCAGATGTTCCCGGAACTGGAACCAATCTGGCTGATGCGTTACGGCGATGTCGCCAAGAATGGACAGCCCTGCCGATTTACAGAATACTCGGCGCCGCTGAAGCGGTATTTTGAAGTATCAGCATTCTGCCCCAAGTCAGGACAGTTCGCATGCGTCTTTTCCGATATTACGGAAAACAAGATGCTACAGGATCAACTGCGGCAAGCTGAGAAAATGCAGGCTATTGGACAGCTGGCTGGTGGAATCGCGCACGACTTCAATAACCAGCTGGCTGCAATTATCGGCTATGGAGACATGCTGCAGGTTCGCCTCGCAGACAAAGACCTCAAAGAGTTCGCCAGCAACCTCGTCCTTGCTGCAGAACGCGCTTCAGACCTGACCCGGCAACTACTGGCCTTTAGCCGCAAGGGGAAATACCTGTCGAAAGAAGTCGATCTGCACAACCTGATTGAAGAGGTGATCACTCTGCTCAACCACAGCATGGATAAGCGCATCCAGATTATCAAAAAGCTGCGCTCTGAAAATCCGAACACCACAGGCGACCCCAGCCAACTGCAGAATATGCTGCTCAATATCGCCATCAACGCACGGGACGCCATGCCTGACGGCGGAATGCTGACATTTGAAACTGATCTTGTCGTATTGGATAATGAATTTTGTCAGGAACACTCGGAAGACCTCGTCTGCGGACAATATATGCAAATCACCATCCGCGATACCGGCTGCGGAATGGACTCCTACACGCGCCAGCATATTTTCGAACCGTTCTTCACAACCAAGAATGTCGGAGAAGGAACCGGAATGGGACTTGCCAGCGCATACGGTGCCGTCAAAAGCCACGGCGGAACCATTCTCGTCGACAGCCATAAAAATGAAGGCTCGACCTTCAGGGTTATCCTGCCCAGCCGCCCGAGCAGCATGGCCGATTCACCATCACCAGAAAGGACGATCCGGAAAAATGTACCGGCTGAACATGGCACGGGATTGATTCTCGTTGCCGATGACGAATATCTGGTTCTCAAACTCGGATGCGATATGCTGAAGGATCTTGGATACACCGTCATGACGGCAAATAACGGCCGTGAAGCAGTCGAGATCTACAAAGATCACTGGCGGGAAATTGATCTTGTGATTCTCGATATGGTCATGCCAGAGATGAACGGACGCGATGCGTTTAACGCCATCCGCCGCATCCATCCTGAGGCAAAAATCATGTTCTCGTCGGGATATAACTTCAATGGCGAATCCCAGACGTTTTATAATGAAGGCGTTGTCGCCTTTATCCACAAGCCATTTTTGCAGTCCGAACTCGCGCAAATCGTCGCCAGCGCACTGAAAAATCTTCCTGCATCAAACTGAACAACTGAACAGAGCACCAGCAATTTTCATAAATTCCACAGACAAGTACACAGCGTAGACCAATCAAACTCACATTTACGCCAAGAAAATAAATATATCTCCCTACATGAAAAGAGATTAAAGATTATTTGAGAATTTCCGAAAAAGATTGCTTGAAACTGTTCATTTGTACAGTATAACTGTCGATATGTTCAGTACATCTGAACAGGAGTACAGGAATGAAACCACTGACACAAAAACAACAAGAGATACTGGACTATCTCGTCGAGTGCGTCAGAGAAAACAACTACGTGCCGACGCTGCGCGAGATCGCCGCACACTTCGAGTTCCGTTCAGTCAATGCGGTCAATGACCACCTGAACGCGCTGGAGAAAAAAGGCGTCCTCAGCCGCAGGGCAAACAGCTCGCGCGGAATTGAAATCGCTTCCGAGTACCTGAATGAAATGTCCATCGAACCCTCGGCAGGTGTGCCGATCGTTGGACGGGTCGCTGCCGGTACCCCGATTGCCGCAATCGAAAATCTGGACGGCTATCTGGAACTGGGAACTTTGTACACACCGCAGAAACACTACGCGCTGCGGGTGCATGGCGACAGCATGATTGACGACGGGATCTGGGACGGCGACTTTGTAATCGTTCACGAACAGAACCGGGTCGAAAATGGTGAAATCGGAGTGGCGATTGTCGAGGGCGAAGCAACGGTCAAACGCATCCGAATTGTCGGCGCGCGGGCCGAACTGATTCCAGCGAATACGCTGTATAGCCCGATTCTGGTTGATCTTGCGATGACAGACTTCCGGGTTGGCGGCAAAGTTGTCGGCATCCACCGGCTGCTGAAATAAGGAGGAATATGATGAAAAATGACCGCATCACCTCCGACGCACTTGCACTTGCCTTGGGGCGTAAAATTCAGAGACGCTTGCGCGCGGCACGCCAAATCGGCTATATTACACAGGAAGAATACGAACTTTTGGGCGCGATGACGCGACAGGCCATGCAAGGCATCCGCACCATGACTACAGCGCTGAACGCCGGATTTGAGAAGATGATTCCGGCATCGAGAGTGGAAAACAGGCTGCCGATATCCGCCGATGTGGAACTTGGCAAATAATCCAGACAACGCGAAAGACAGATAACGAATAAAACGATAAACATTTATAAAAAAGGGGGCGGTTCCATGGCACGTGCAAAAAAATCAACAGCAGACGTAACATCAGATGACGGCAAAAACCGCGTGTTGGAACACACGCTGGAAGAGATCTCGCGCCGGTTTGGCAATGAATCGATCATGCGCCTTGGCGAAGGGTACAAGATCGAATGCGACGCTGTCAGTACCGGCAGCCTTTCGCTTGACGCTGCCATCGGTGTCGGTGGCGTCCCGGTCGGGCGTATCGTTGAGTTCTACGGGCCGGAAAGCTCTGGTAAAACCACTCTCGCCCTGCACGTTGTCGCCTCGATGCAAAAACGTGGCGGAGTCGCTGCCTTTATCGATGCCGAACACGCGCTGGATCCGTCTTACGCCCGCCGCCTTGGCGTTGACCTCGACAACCTGCTGGTCAGCCAGCCAGACTGTGGTGAACAGGCGCTGGAAATCGCAGAACTCCTGACCCGCTCGGGTGCAGTTGACATCATCGTCATCGACTCGGTTGCTGCTCTGACCCCGCAAGCGGAACTGGACGGCGATATGGGACAAAACCATGTCGGTCTGCAGGCGCGCCTCATGAGTCAGGGGTTGCGGAAACTGACAGGGATTGTGAAAAAGTCGAACACAATCATCATCTTCATTAACCAGATCCGCATGAAGATTGGCGTAATGTTCGGCTCGCCCGAAACGACGACCGGCGGTAACGCGCTGAAGTTTTACGCATCCCTGCGTCTTGACATCCGCCGCATCGGAACGGTCAAAAAAGGCGAAGAAGCGATTGGGAACCAGGTCAAGGTGAAGGTCGTCAAGAACAAGGTCGCCCCGCCCTTCAAGATCGCCAATTTCGACATCATGTTCAACCACGGCATCAACTATGAAGGCGAACTAATCGATCTGGGTGTGGTCAACAAACTGGTCGGTAAAAGCGGCACGTGGTTCAGCTATGGCGAGACGCGCCTTGGGCAAGGGCGTGACAACGCGGTTGTCTTCCTGCGGGAAAACCCGGACATCCGTAATGAACTGGACCAGAAACTCCGCGACATCTACTTTGGCGGTGACGGCACCGGCCTGCCGGTTGGTGAAGACACTGAAGAAATGGAAGAAACCGAAGAACCGGTTTCCGCAGAATAACCGCCCCGCACCGAATTCCCTGCCCTCCCTTTCTTCAATCAGGGCATTCGGTTGCGACGATACGATAAAAATCCCCCCCCCTGGGTGAGACCGTAGCTCATTTTGCGGTTTCACCCTTTTTGTTCTCAGCATCCAACAACTTACTTATTTTTCCATCTCAATTATTCGCCAAACAGTTATCCTTCCTTGATTGAATCCATCTGCACCGGATTCAATATCATACCGTCCCCAAACACAAACATACTTGTTTGCGTAATGCTCCTCCAACGGGAAATCCGCTTCGACAGACAGTTGATCCTCTTCATCGCCCATCCAGTCAACCCAAATGGCATACGAAAACAGCAGGTGCTCAGCATGGTCTTTCGTCATATAAAGAGCCGTATCTTCAAACTCCATCTTGAGGTACCCCTCAATACAGACACCTCGCTTGTCATAGCGTTGAGGATGCGCAAGAATATCGACAAAAGCCTGCGTCTCCTTGAAAGGATATTGCTGGCAGCCAGACGACAACACCATTAATGAGATAAACATGAAGAAAACAATCAATCGGTTCATCTTTACTCCTTTGAATATCGTTACGTTAACTATGTCATTTCTGCGTCACCCCTGCAACGAGAAAACGTGGTGCATACGACAAAAGAGAAACCGGGAGCGTCAGTGTCCTGACGTTCCCGGCTCCCTGTGTGTGGATCGCAGTTGCCTGCGTGTGTGGGGCTATTTTATTCAGCAAATCCCTCTAACCGGTACAATATGAGTCAGAGTAGATCAAGCTTGTGTCGCATTTTGCAATGCCCTTACAGGCATTCAGAAATCAAACAATAAGGCAGATGCAAAAAATCAGGAAAGTGGCAGCAACCACTCGGCACAGCCGATCAACTTGCCACCCTTGCGCTTACGGGCAGAAATCACCCATCCTGTCCTACGCGCTTCCGCAACCTGTAACGAGGCTGTTTCGCCTGGCAGCTTTGGATCACACTGCCAGGCGCCCCGTGCGCTTGCGGACGAACAGCCCCCCCCGAGGCAATTCATCCCCCCCATATTCCCCTCCCCTCATATTCCTGCGCGGACAGTCCCCCAACAGTATCACGCAGGTGCAAATTCAAACGCTGTCAATTTCTCAGCGGGATCAATAGTATTTCGGAAAACCAGTCTCAAAAATTTACAGGCCAAAGATCTCACGGCCAGAGGCCTTACGGCGCTCTTCAAATCCGTCTTGCGTTTTACGCGCCCTGCTCCGGCGATCAGGCGCCCACAGCTCGATCCGGTCATCCATCCCGACAAACAAAGCGTCCCCCCCAAGCAACCCAGCATCCTGACGCAGAGACTGAGGCAAAACAAAACGCCCTTGGCTATCGAGGTCGATCGAGACAACCGCCTCCATGAACTGGCGAAAAAACTCCGGCGCACCGTCACGGACAGCAATCGCTTTGACGCGCTGGCGCACAACGCCGAACTGGTGGTGTGTATATAGATATAGGCAGTCTGCCTCACCTCTGAGCAACACAAACCTACGTGCAGCCTGATCAGCTCCGAGTACATCCCGAAAACGCTTCGGCATCGCAACCTGTCCTTTGGGACTGATGCGGCTCTCTACGCTTCCATAAAAGAACGGCTCTTCGTACGCAGCAGGCTCTATCACTATTTATCTCTTCTTTTCTCTTTTTCTCGCCATGAATCACTACTATACGAAAAAAGTTGATGAGTTCAAGGGCAACCAGATTATTTTTCCGTTTTTTGTAAAATTTTCGCGGAAATGAATTCGGATTTCAGAAACTGCACTGTAAATACAAACAGCGAGAACATGATCGAGACAACTGGCTGAATTAAAAAGAGAATGTATCCAGGAAATTTAACTGTGTGAGAACCGCGAGAAAAGAGGTATGTTCTAAAAACAGGCTCAATAAAATAACTAGAAACCGCTTACGCCGGGAATTGTCGGATCAGAAGGTTGCTTCGGACCAGCCCCTTTTTCCGGGCGCGCCTTAATCGCATCACGCTGCTCTTGCGTCCAACTGGCAGTGGGAGGCGTATAGCGTTTGACAAAATCTTCCGGTAAATCCGCAACCGGGGCGCGGTAGATCTGCACCAGTTTGATCGCGCCGCCACCCTTGGCATCAAACTCATACAGGAAGTGGTAGTTGCCCTGTATGCCGCGATACTCGAAATAATGCGGATATTCATACGGGACTTCTAGCAAGCGAATAAATTCCTTCCCCTCGACGGTCTTGACGCCTGTCAGCTGCGACACGGACTGCAACTGTTTGATTGCAGTATCCTGAAACGCACAGCCAGAAATACAACCAATCGCAAGGCAGCCAAACAGAACAGCAACCGCCCCGACGGAACGAATGAACCAGATGGAAGAAAATCTCTTTTGTTTATTACAAAGATACAATTGCATACCCCTCGATCACCGATACTGACAAGAAGAACGGCTTTTCTTACGGATATAAGACAACCCACCGCTTGCCACAATCCCGGCAGTACAGTTTTACTCGTTTTTTCCACTTACGGTACCAGCGCATCCGATACAACAAACTGAATGCCGTGTTAGAGCTACCGCAGTTTGAGCAGGATGCGGGACGTTTTTTCTTTTTCAGTTCTTCTTGTTTTGCCATATGGACGGCTGTCTCTCCTGATCCGGAAAATCTTCAACCGTTAACGTTATGGCCGAAGGCGGGTTATGTCAAGCTGGAATCGTCACGAATCTGGCTGTGCTCACGGAAAATACGCGTAATTTGCTCCACTTCAGAGAGAATACTTTCCAGATCAATCCACTTACGGATAACACGGGTCGCCCCCGCTTGCAACGCAGCATTTAACGTCTGCCGACTGGCTCTGGTTGTTGTCACAAGAATTGGCGTGTAGGGATTGTTCATTCGTAGCTGATGGATAACCTCAATGCTGGAGCGGTCATGCAATAACAGGTCGATCAGGATTAGGTCATAATACTCGTGCATCGTTGCCGATTCCGCTTCAGCACCCGTGGCAACACGGCGTGCCTGATAGCCGGAGCGATTCAGCATTAACTCAATCAACTCTCCCGGAAGCGAATCAGCATCAACAATCAAAACACGGTTGGCAACATGCTCCGCAGAAATCGTATCATCATCAAAGTTCTGAGGAGCACGAACCGTATCGGTATAGGAACTGACAAGGTAAATGATTTTCGCACGGTTAATCGGCTTGGTCGTACAGGCAACAGCGCCTTTTTCAAACGCGAGCTTGGCCAGTTGCGGCGAATATGCAGCCGTTACCATAATCACCGGCGGAAAATCGGTCGGCAAATCCTGCATCTTCTGCAACACATCCATCCCACTCAGTCCCGGCATCACCTGATCAAGCAGAACAAGGTCATACGTTTCATCCAGCAACTTCTGAATCGCCTCGATCCCGCTCTCGGCAATACCAGTGTCATAACCAGCTTTGGTCAGAAAACTGGTAAACATCCGGCGGATTGCGGGTTCATCATCAACAATCAGAATCCGGCGCTTCTGGTGACGGACAAGGCTTTCTGCAGGCGGCAGGCCAATCCTGACCTCGGTTCCACTTCCCGGCTCTGAGTTAATGTCAATGTCGCCGCCATGCCGTTTGATAATCCCGTGGGCAACCGACAGACCTAGCCCTTTGGCCGTACTGATTTGCCCTGAGACAATCGGGCCGTTGCGCGTAAAGAACGGCGTAAACGCCATCGAGATATCTTCATCTGAAATACCGGGACCGCTGTCACGAATCCGGATCACGCCATCCCCGTCTTCAATCTGGGTGACTATCGAAATCCGCCGCAATGACGGTTTGCTGACCAGCATCGCGTGCAATGCATTTTGCAGAATTTCATTGATCGCAATCGCCAGAAGAGACGCGTCAAACCGTACCATCGGAAGATCGTTAAATTCGGTTGTAATTGTCACTTCATAGTGAACCGCTTCCGAAGTGAAAATATTGACCATATCGCGAACAATCTCAAGCGGGGAAGCAACTTCCCACTGCGGATTGTCGGTCTGCGCAAAATAGTTCAGACGCTTCACAAGCTCAGATCCGCGTGCGGACGCATCCAGCGAACGCTGCAATGCGCGCTGGACAAGATTCGAATCACTTGGAGAAGACAGCGCCATCTGGCAATACCCGGAAATCCCGGCCAGAATATTGTTAAACTCATGCGCAACGCCTGCGGCATAATGCTCCAGCGACTTAACATGGTGCCGCAGATAGACCTCAGCCTGCTGTTCAAGGATTTTACGCAGAAAATCATCGTCCCGGGGAGTCATTGCCCGATCCTTCCGCTTCTATTGATATGGAGTGTACATCATGCCCTTCAATAAATGTACCCTTCAATCACAGACGTGTAAATCATAAAATCCCTGAGAACTTCCTTTTTCAGAAATATGACAAACGAAACGCTAACATACCACACAATGATTAGAGCCCCTCA
>QKHZ01000083.1 GCA_003249795.1 bacterium
AGACCGCTCAAAGATTCCAGCAGTAAACTCCCTGATTCCCCCCAGACGGTTCTGCGTTTGCGGCACCGCTAGGAGGGTGATATCCATCAGATAGTAGCTGTCCAGATCAGGGTCAAGAATCAGGTTGGACGTGTCACCTGCGTGTGCGACCATTGTTAGAATGTCGTTGAATAGATCCTGCGCGCCTCCGGCTATTTTAGCGGCGGTTTCTTCTGTGACCGGAATTTTTTTCAGATCATTCCAGCGGGTCTCGACGCGGTCGGCACGGATCTGTTGGCGTTTGCGTGCCTCAAGGCTGATGTCCGAGAACAGCGCATCGCGGTAGAGTTCGTCCACCTGCATGAGATCTGAAAAAGCTTGATCGATTTTTCCGGCGAGTTGTTGTGGGTTATTTTTGCCGATTCCGAGGGCGGCGAGTTTATATTCCGGCAGGAACCGGACGAGTTGTTCAAGCGGTTTCTGGTAAGTGTTTCCGCGTTGTTCCTGCGCCGCGAATTCGATGTTTGAGCTGGCGCTATTGTAGTAGATCCAGAATAATGTCGTGATTGGTAAAAGAAATGTGATGACAATCAAAAGTAAACGTTGCCCAATGCTGAACCGGTTGAACGCATTCATTGCATTACCTTCCCGTATCCATACTGAATATCTGCCCGAAAATGTATTCTCTGCCCATAGAGATTCCTGAATTTTATTTACCCAATACATTTTTTGCAAGGGGTGTTTTGTCGTCCATTGTATGATCTTGAAAGTTTCCGGATTGTTCAGGAAAAACGGGGTGATTTTTAAATCGGTTCTGGCTATAATTTAGAGTAATTATTCAGATGACGGGCAAATTCGCGTAATCTTTTGCTGTTTGTTATTAATTTGTTTTTACAAAAGCTGTCGAGTTGCGATGTGGTTTTTCATTCTGGCTGGCTTGATAGAGGGGATTGTATCAAATGAATTCAAGGCATGTTTTGATCACAGGCGCATCGGGACTCCTCGGGACATGTGTGCGTCAGGTGCTGAAAGATGCGGGCATCTCGTTTGTCGGTCTCTGCAACAGCCAGCGTGGTGACGCGTCGCTGATGCCGGTTGATTTGTGTGATCCTGCAGATGTGAAAAAACTGTTTTATGAAAACGCGTTTACGCATGTGGTCCATTGCGCGGCGGTGCGGAGCCCAGAGGCGTGTCTTGCCGATCCTGCTCTGGCGTATGGTCTTAATGCGGTTGCTGTCGAGTATCTTGCGCGTGAAGTGAATGCGTCTGGTGCGTGGCTGTGCCATGTCGGTACTGACTATGTGTTTGACGGAAAAAATCCGCCGTACCGCGAAGACGACCGCCCAAATCCGTGTAACTTGTACGGCCGGACAAAATTGGCCGGAGAGTTTGCTGCGCGCACCGCGGAGCGTCACCTTGTCCTGCGGATTCCGGCGCTGTATCGGGCTGATCCGACTGTACCGGGAAATGTTCTGACGGCATTTGCGGCGGCGATCCGTGAAAACCAGCTGACGCCGCAGGATGAGGAAACGGTGCGGTATTATACCCTCGCCGATGATGTGGCAAAGGCCATCCTGTTTGCGCTTGAAAAAGAGCTGACCGGTGTTTTGCATGTGAGCGCGGAGCAGAAGACGACCAAGGCTGATTTTGCGCAGATGATCTGCCGGATGCTGGGAGAGGATGAGTCGCGTGTAAAGCGTTGCCCGCCTCCTGCGACAGAAGACGAGCGCCCGCATGACAGCCATTTGTCGAGTGAGAAGTACAAGCAGCTTGGCGGTCCTGTGTTCTCGTCAATTGACAAGGCGCTTGGGTTATAGAGTTTTTTTTAACCGGGAAAGTGAAGTGCGGACATGACGCAGAGTCGGGCAAAGATAGTGACTACATGGCAGCCGGAGCCGGATGTTCCCACGGCGACGCTGCTGGTGCGTTCTGCAGACCGTACCGGGATTGTTGCGGCGTTGTCCGACTTTGTGTTCCGCTATGGCGGCAATATCATCGATGCCGGGCAGCACTCTGAGGACGACCGGTTTTTCATGCGGCTGGTCTGGTCGCTGGAAGGGTTCGCCCTTGACCGAGAAGGTGTGCAGGATGCGCTGAATGTCCTTGCCCGCGGGTTTGAGGCGATGGAGTACAAGCTCTTTTTTAATGACAACGTGCCGCAGGTGGCGCTATTCTGCAGTAAAGAACCACACTGCCTGTATGATCTGTTGCTGCGGCAGAAGATGAGCGAACTGGACGGGAAGATCGCGCTTGTTGTGAGTAACCACGAAGAGCTTGCCGACGTTTCGCGCCACTTCGACGTACCGTTTTTCCATATTCCCTGCACCGTCGCTACACGCGAGAATGCGGAAGCGCAACAGCGGCAGCTACTGCAGGAGTATGGGATCAATCTGATCGTCCTTGCAAAATACATGCAGATCATTTCGCCCGAGTTCTGTGAAGCGTATGCAGGGCATATGATCAATATTCACCATTCGTTTCTGCCTGCGTTTGTTGGGGCAAAGCCTTATCATCAGGCCAAGGAACGCGGGGTGAAGATTATCGGGGCGACTGCGCACTATGTGACGCCGGATCTGGATCAGGGGCCTATCATCGCGCAGGACGTCACCCGTGTCGGGCATGCAGACCGCGTGGAGGATCTCGTGCGCAAGGGGCGTGATATCGAGCGGCAGGTATTGGGGCGGGCGGTACGGGCGCATTTGCAGCGCAAGGTGCTGATCGACGGCGGCCGGACGATTGTTTTTGAATAAACAGGAATCATCATTCGTGATCGGTAACACGGTCACACATATTCAGGGGAGAAAAAGATGCGGGTTGAATCTGACAGTATGGGGCAGATGGAAGTGCCGAAAGACGCGCTGTATGGGGCGCAGACCAGACGTGCGGAGTTGAACTTTCCTGTCAGCGGCAACACGATGCCGCCCGGATTTATCCATTCGCTGGCGCGGGTCAAACGCGTTTGCGCGAAGGTCAACGGAGAGCTCGGGAAGTTGGATGAGCAGCGCGTGGCGTGGATCTGTGCTGCGTCCAATGAAGTGATGGACGGTTTGCATGACAATCAATTTGTTGTTGACGTTTTTCAGACCGGAAGCGGTACGTCGACGAATATGAATATGAATGAAGTGATTTCAAACCGTGCGATCCAGCTTGCCGGTGGAACCGTCGGCAGCCGCGAACCGGTTCACCCGAACGACCATGTGAACATGGGGCAGTCTTCCAACGATGTGATCCCGACGGCGCTGCATGTGTCGATGGCACTGGCTCTGGCGGAGGACTTGCTGCCGGAGCTGTGTGTGCTTGAGTCGGAGTTGGAACACAAGGCCGAAGACTTTTGCGACCTGATCAAAATCGGCCGCACCCATCTTCAGGACGCAACGCCGATTCGTCTTGGGCAGGTCTTCGGAGGATACGCTGCGCAGATTACGAGCGCACGCCGCCGCATTGAGCAGGCTCTTGAGTCACTGTTGCCGCTGGCAATTGGCGGAACCGCCGTCGGCACCGGAATCAATACGCATCCGGAGTTCGGCCAACGCGTTGCCGGCAAACTTGCAGAAGAGACCGGCCTTTCTTTTCGTGAAGCGGAGAACCATGTCGAGGCACAGGCCGCGCGCGACGGCGTTGTCGAGACGATGGGTCTGCTCAAGACCGTTGCGATTTCGATGGCGAAGATTGCCAATGACGTGCGGCTTCTGTCGTCGGGGCCGCGCTGCGGGTTGGGTGAGTTGAAGCTGCCTGCGATCCAGCCGGGCAGTTCGATCATGCCTGGAAAAGTAAATCCCGTGATCTGCGAGTCGGTGATTCAGGCTGCATCGTTTGTGGTTGGCGCGGACAGTGCGGTTGCGTTTTCCGCCGGAATGCTGAGCCAGTTTGAGCTGTCGGTTGCGATGCCTCTGATGGCATGGCAAGGGCTTGAGGCGATCAAAATCCTGTCGGGTGCGACCCGCGTCTTCGTGCAGAAGGCACTGAAGGGGCTTGAGGCGGATGCGGAACGATGCAATGCGCTGATCGAAGAGTCTCTGGCAATGTGCACGAGCCTCGCGCCGGTGATCGGCTATGACGCTGCCGCTGCGATTGCAAAAGAAGCATATGCCGAAGGCAAGACGATCCGTGAAGTCGCCGCGAAAAAGTCGGGGCTGTCTGCCGAGAAGTTGGATGAATTGCTGAATCCGATGACGATGACTGAGCCCTCGGCGGAGTGACTGAACAGGCAACGAATAAAGAAGAAATTAATTGAAAATTGAAAAAGCAGAAAGGCTGCCATGTTGATTCCGGGATTGGTGTCGATTACATTCCGTCCGCTTTCTCCTCGCGAAATTGTCGATCTGGTTGCTGAGGCAGGGCTCAAGGCAATCGAGTGGGGCGGTGACGTGCATGTTCCGCATGGGGACTTGGCTCGTGCAAAAGAAGTCGCTGCGATGACAACTGACGCCGGTCTTGAGGTGGCGGTGTACGGATCATATTACCGCGCTGATTTTGATGACGAGAATAATCCGGATGCAGCCGTCGTGGTCGAGACTGCAGTTGCGCTTGGCGCGCCGACGATCCGGATCTGGGCCGGAAATATTGGGTCTGCGGATGCGGATGAAAAGAAGCGTGCGTCAATCGCTTCCGATATTTCCCGTGTTGCAGCACTTGCCCGCTCCAGCGGAATCAGGATCGGGTTGGAGTATCATGGTGGGACGTTGACCGACGAGAATGATTCGGCTTTAGAGCTGATGAAACAGCTTGCTGAGCTTGGTGCTGGCGATGTGCTTTGTAACTGGCAGCCGCCGAACGGGATGGAATCAGGGAGCGCCCTGTCGGGAATGAAACAGGTCGGGCATGTGCTAGGCAATCTGCATGTGTTTTCGTGGACGCGGGATCATGACCGCGGAATCATCCGCCACCCGCTCAAAGACCATGAAGACCGGTGGAAAACCTATCTGGCTGAAGCTGACAATACCCCGCGTATTGACGGGTTGAAACGCTATGCACTGATCGAGTTCGTTGTAGAAGACAAGTCAGAAAACTTTTTGACCGATGCGCAGACATTGCGTGACTGGCTCGGTTGCTGATTATTTTGTCGTCAGTACGATCAGGCTGTGGGGATCGATCGCAAAGCCGTCGTGACGGTAGCCGACTCCCGGTGCCTGATCTTCATTGACAAACAGGTCGTCAGGGCTTGGGCGAGACGTGTCGATGACTTTGCGCCACTCGCGTCCCATATCCGGGACCTGAAAGTGCCGTTGGTTGTCCGAGGCGTTCATCATGACAAATATGTGCGGCTCGGGGCCTCCGGGGGCACGGTTGCCGTCCAGCAAAAATCCCAGCCACTTGGCCTCATCTGACCAATCGGGTTGTCCGTTTTCCCCATGCCATGAGATATCGCTTGTTCCGCCGAAGAAGTGCGCGCGCCGGAGTGTTGTGTGGCGTTTGCGGAATGCGATCATCCCCTGAAAGAACCGGAGTAGATCTGCATTTTCATTGAGCAAGTTCCAGTTGACCCAGTTGATATCGTTGTCCTGACAATAGGGGTTGTTGTTTCCTTTCTGGCTGCGACCGAACTCGTCGCCTGCCAGAATCATCGGAACTCCCTGGCTGAGCAGTAGCGTTGCGCAGAAGTTTTTGATCTGGCGTTTGCGCATGGCGTTGACATGCCCGTCGCCTGTAGGGCCTTCGTGCCCGAAGTTGAGCGAGTGGTTGTGACTCTCGCCGTCGCGGTTGTCTTCAGCGTTGTCGATGTTGTGCTTTGTCTCGTAACTCACAAGATCCATCAACGTAAAGCCGTCGTGCGCGGTGATGAAGTTGATGGAGTGATACGGGCTTCTGCCGGAACCGCGGTACAGGTCTTCTGAGCCGCAGATTCGTGTAGCGAGGTTGTTGACAAAACCGGCTTCGCCTTTCCAGAAGAGGCGCACCTGATCGCGGTAGTAACCGTTCCATTCTGCCCAGCGTCCCCAACTTGGGAAACGCCCGACCTGATTGACACCTGCTGCGTCCCACGCTTCGGCGATGACTTTCGCGTCGGCCAGTACGGGATCGACGGCGATCATCTCAAGCAGCGGCGGGTTGGGCAGGATTTCTCCAGTCGGCCCGCGTCCAAGAATCGACGCCAGATCAAAGCGGAAGCCGTCGACGTGCATTTCCGAGACCCAGTAACGCAGGCAGTCGCGGATCAGCTCGCGCGTGATCGGATCGTTGCAGTTGAAGGTGTTGCCGCAGCCGGAGTAGTTGCGGTACTGCCCGTCTCCGTCAAGCAGGTAATAGATCCTGTTGTCGATGCCGCGAAACGACAGCGTCTGCCCGCGCTCGTCGCCTTCGCCGGTGTGGTTGAAAACGACGTCGAGAATCACTTCGATTCCTTCTCGGTGGAAGGCTTTGACCATCTCTCTGAACTCGTTGACCTGCAGACCGTCGCGACCGTTAGCGGCGTAACTTGCCTTCGGCGCGAAGAACGCGACGGGCGAGTATCCCCAGAAGTTCAGCAGCTTTTCGCCGGTGCGCGGGTTTTTACGGTCATGTTCGCATTCGTCAAATTCGGCGACCGGCATCAGTTCGACTGCGGTAACGCCGAGTTCTTTCAGGTACGGGATTTTTTCCGCCAATC
Organism: bacterium; assembly: GCA_003249795.1. Lineage (GTDB taxonomy): Bacteria > Planctomycetota > SZUA-567 > SZUA-567 > SZUA-567 > SZUA-567. Next base: position 6,566 of record QKHZ01000083.1, read on the forward strand.
CCATAAACGTGCCCGGATGCGTTACGCACGACGACGGGTCGACGGTAAAGCCGCGCACATGCATTTCATAAATAATGCTGTCTTCCATCGGCACCAGCGGCGGGTTGTCGCCTTCCCAGTCAAATGTGGTCGGTGCCAGACACCCGCGGCGCGGAAAGAGCGAGGCCGGTTGATCCGGACGCGTGATCTGCCGCACGACAGGAACACCCCAGGCTTCACCACCGGTGAGGGCTTTTGCGTACGGGTCGATGAGCAGGATATTGGGATTGAAACGGTGGCCGTCACGCGGGGAGTTCGGCCCGTCCAGCCGCCAGCCGTAACGGATCGAGTCGTCGAGTTTGCGCACGAGGATGTGCCAGACGTCGCCGGTTCGGTTCAGGTGCGGGTCAAGCGGGATCTCGGCGACAGGTTCGTCGATGCCGGACAAAAACAGCGCAAGCGTTGCGGCCGTCGAATTTTTGGAGAACAGCGAGAAGTTGATGCCGGTCGGGTGGTCGGTTGTGCCGAAGGGCAGGGCGGAGCCGCGTTCAACAACATACGATCCGACAGTCCAGCTGTCTTTGGGTTCTGACATAAATGAGTCCTTGTCCGACAATGTTCAAAATGTTTTACTGCATCAGATGATGAAGAACTCAAGTATAAGCATTCGTGCGCCAGCCGTCCAGAAGATCAAACGCCGAATACAAAGAATTCGACACGGATGCCGGTTTTGTTTTTTAACGGTTTTGAATTGATTATGATCTGTATCGATTCGGGAATAATTACGAGGACATTACCTGATGCAGGATAAGAAAACGGTGCTCCGGAACCGTTCGGAACACCGCTTCAGAGAGTTATGGAAGAATTGTTATTATGCGCGGGTTGTAATGATCTGCTTCGTGCGCGAGCCCGGTGATTTGAATTCGCCTGCAAGAATGTCCTCTTCTGTAAACACACTCATGAGAATGTCCATCGCCTTGGTGCGTTCGCGGTCGTAGGTGATGTAGATCGTGCCGTCTTCGGTTTGAACGCCATCGGGATACGAAACGCAGTCGCGCTCATCAAGGACCAGGTTGCCCTTCCATGTCAGGCCGTCGTCTTCGGAGATCATCGCGGTCATGAACAGGCGCTTTTCGTTGTGATTGTTGAAGACCATCAGCAGGCTGCCGCTCTTCAGACGCCGCAGAAAAAATCGCGATGATGGCCCCGCTTGCGCTAGTGGTACAGCCATGCTCCAGGTTTTGCCGCCATCTGCTGAGGTGCTTTGTCCGTATCCGTAGTTTGTCCGCGCGACCATCCAGAGGGTTCCGTCTTTGCGCTCGACAATCATGTGTTCGTCAAAGCTGACGTGCGGGACTTTTACGCCACCGACACGCTGGAAGGTTTTGCCGTTGTCGCGGCTGATGGTCATCCCTGAGTTCTGCTCATCCACCAGCTCAGGAAGTTTGGTTGCTCCCTGATAGCTCCATACCGCTGTCGGCAGCGCCCATGTGCCATCGCTTAGCACCGTCGGCTTGTTCATCATCACGCCGTTGCCGATCCGTACAGGTGTTGACCAGACAAAGTCGCTGGCAGTGTCCGCGTCTTCGCAGTACATCCCCCAGATTCCGGCGCGGCCGTTGTACCAGCTGTAGCTCTGCGCCCAGAACAGCCACAGACGATTCTGCGGGTCAAACCAGAGGCACGGGTCAAAGGCGCGCAGCATTTCGTGACAGCCTTCGGGGGCGATAACGAATTTCTCGATCCACGTAGCGCCGTCGTCGTCGCTGATGGAGAAGGGGACGTAGTTGCCGGGGCCTTCGGTGTTGCCGTATTTGTTCTCATCGTTTGCATACCAGACGGCAAACAGCCGCCCTTTGGCTGAGCGCTCAAGCCCGGGGATGCCCTGGAATTTTCGCGTTGGCAGATCATATTTCGGATGCGGTAGTTTGACGATTGGCAGCGGTTTCAGACTGTCGCCATGAATTCCGTTGACGTTGGGTGATGCGGTCGGTTCTGTGGACATTTTCTGATCCTTCATTTTGAGTGTTGTCAGTGTAAACGTGTGTCGCAAACAGGTTATCTTTCTGCAAATCCGTATACGGCCGTGTTTCGGATATTGTTAAACTACGGCAAACGGCAGGATAAATCTTCTTGGTATTTTTTCATTTTTTCTGTTATATTGATCTTATGGTTCACAGAGCGATTTGGGATATCCCCCGGCGCGGACAAAACCGTGCTGTTTATGTCAACCGTCACCAGCTGTCAGGCCCCACGCAGGACAGTCTGCACTGCCATGATTTTTCCGAAATATTATTCGCGACAGACGGCTATGCGGCGCACTCTGTCAACGGAGTCGTCGAGACCTTCCGCGCGGGTGAATTGATCTTTATTCGTCCGAACGACAATCATCAGATGACGGTCGATGCTGGCGTTGACTTTGCCTATTTTATCGTCGGATTTAAGCCATCGTCACTCAAGCCGCTCTTGAAGCTCTACCCGCAGGCGGCGGGGATTTTCTGGAATCTGAAACCCAAACGCTTGTCGTCGGTGACACTGACGCCGTACCAGCAGGAGTGGCTGCGCAGTCAGATCAAGACCCTGATCATGCAGGACGCCGATGAGTTCGGGCTGTTCCGATTTCTTGTGAACCTGACATATGAGGTCGGCCGTCTCAGTCGCGGCGGATTCGAGCAGGCGCCGCTGTGGTTGCAGCAGGCCATTGACGAAGCGCGCAAAACCGTGCATGCAAAAAAAGGCCCGCGTGTTCTGGCCGAACTCTCCGGCCGCAGCTTTGAGCACGTCAGCAGGATTCTGAAGAAGAGCTGCAATCTGACACCGAGTCAGGTGATTAACCGCCTACGTGTCGAACAGGCCGCAAGCCGCTTGGTGATGAGCGCTGATACTGTTCTCAAGGTTGCGCTGGATGTTGGTTTTCAGAGCTTGGGGCAGTTTTACAAAGAGTTTCACACTGTTTATGGCATGACGCCGCGGCAGTACCGTTTACAGAATTTGACCCCGTTTCATCAGGGCAGTTGAGTTTTTTTATTCAATCATATCCGGCGATTAAAAAAACGGAGAATGCTTCTGCATCCTCCGTTTCTATTTGGTCTTTGGTACGGACATGACTCAGGCAGCGCTGGATTGCGGCTCCTGCGGGGTGGTGTCTTCGCCTGATGGATGAGAGTGCGGGTGCTGCTCGTGCGGGCGCAGGATAACCAGCAGTCCGCTGCGGTCGTCGGACATTTCGCAGTGGTGGAACTCAAACGTCACCTGATTCAGGTCGCGCTCAGGGTCAAGTTTCTGCAGATCCGGCATCCTGCTTCCGGCGCGGCGCAGAAGGTTGACCGCCCAGTCATGGCCGACCTTGCCGAGAGTCTTTTGCAGCTGATCCAGCGACATGCCCGGATCGATTTCGCGCGTCCAGTCGGGCAGGCGGGTAACGCACGCGAGCTCGCGGATGGACTGTCCGACTTCCAGCTCAGGCGAAACACTCTTGCGGGTGCGTGACATCAATTCGTTCCAGATCTGCAGTTCTTCCTCGATCGTTCCCGGTGTTTTTCCGGTGATAAATGCGCGAACGTAAGGCAAGAGCTGGAACTGGCGGCATTCGACCAGCCAGTCGCCATTGTAAATCCAGCGGCGCAGGTACGATGGCCAGTACTTCGGCGTACGGCACCACGGAAGATGCAGCGCAAGGCAGCGGCGTTCCATCTTGGTGAGACCGGTGAGTTTGACCAGCAACAGGTTTCCTGCGATGTGGGCCAGTGCCAGCCCTGTCAGAATTCCCGGAATCATCGCAACGCCTGCGCAGATGAATACGGAGTCATGAAATGATGCCGTAATCGCGTAGCTCAGGCTGAAGGCGACCACGCTGGCCAAGCCGAATGTGAGTCCGACAAGGGTGTTGAATTTCTTCGACAGTCCGCGGACGCATCCCTGAATCCGGCGCAGGATCCGTCGCAGTTC
>QKHZ01000088.1 GCA_003249795.1 bacterium
GCAACTTGCGGACACTATCGGTATCGATTGGAAAATACGCAAGCCCTGCAGGAGCTTTTGCTTTGCAACTGCCATCTACCATTTTGGGGCAGATAAAGCCCTGTTCACCGATACGGCGGCAAGTGATCGGCTTCGTGCCGGACTTGTGAAAATGGTCGATTTTGCTCTGTGTCTGCTCAAAGCTGTATTTGGGATAGGGCTTTGAAAGCTGATGAATCGCATTTTCTCCACCCTCAAACAGCGCCAGATTGGTGATCATCGCATACCAAAGCGGCTCGCTGAGCGTTTTGGCATTTCGTTTGCAATACTGAAGAAACATACAGCGTCTGCCTGTAGTAAGCAGCCCCTTTTGAGAGCCGCGCTCCTTGATGGGTGACGGTGCAGTTCCGTGCGGTGCGGGTTCGTCGGGGATATCCGGCAGGACTGCTTCCAGCTCCTTTTGGGTGTAGCGGATTTCGGGATTAAACTTAATGCACTCCACCAGAACCGGCTCTTCTTTGCAGTGGAAGAAGCCCGGCAGACGGAAAACCCGGCTCTCGTTCACACAAGCCGGGTCTGCTCCGAAGTGGGTGATCAATTTTTTCTGGATTGTTCGGAATCGTTCCGGCATCGCCTTTTTCATCAGCCAGTAGCAATGCAGAGATTTTCGGGTTTTGACAATCAGCGACGGTTCAAGCGGAAATGCCTGTATCTTGGTAAGCTGCTCATCAAGCGGCAGATTGTCGCACTCCATAAACTGTGCGTTGATGCGTGTAATCTGGTTATCCTCGTGACCGCCGAAGTTGATGACGAAATAGATGCCGCGCCCCTGTCCGTTGTGCTTTTGCAGGGTTTCGGTAATACCCTCGAATCTCCCGGCTTTAACCTCCAACTTCTGCCCGGCGAATGCGCTGTCCGGTTTATCGCTGAAAATACGGAGGCACACGGTTTCTGACGGTTCAAAAAACGCGCCCAAAAACTCCGCCGGGGAGATGGGCAGACCATTCAAATTATAATCAGACAAGTTCACTCACCTCCAGTTCATGTAGTTCGCCGAAACGACGACCTGCGGCGGCTTCCGCGATTATCGGCACAGAAAATGCCTCAAAAGGCTTTGTTTCCATACAGTTTTTGATGAAAATAACGGCATTTTTAAGCTGATTTTCGGGTAATTCAAAGACCAATTCATCATGAATTTGAAGTAAAGGCATCAACCATGGGCGCTCGGGCAAGCCCCCAAGTATACGCCCAAGAGCAAGTTTCAAAATATCCGCAGCCGTGCCTTGGATGGGTGTGTTCATCGCCACGCGCTCGGCAAAGGATTTTTTGTTCCAATTGGGCGATGCAATCTCTGGGATATTGCGCCGTCTGCCCAGCCATGTTTCTGTATACTTGCGGAATCCGGCGCGGGTTTTCATTTCCTCCTGCCATCGGGAAAGGCGTGGATACCCGATCTTAAGGTTTCGTATAATGGCTTCACACTCGGAGAGCGGCACATCCAAACCGGCTTTGAATTTCAGCGTTTTCTGCAGTCCTTTAGGGAACAGTCCAAAAAACGTGCCGAAGTTACAGTTCTTGGCGATGGTACGCCGCTCTTTATAGTTCGGCGCATTCTTATCTGCCGCTTCTGCAAGCGGGATTTTATAGATAACAGCTGTGGTCAGGGCGTGGATATCCCCGCCGGAACGGTAAGTTTCCAGCATCTTTTCATCCTTGCAGTAAAAAGCGCCGACACGCAGTTCAATCTGAGAAAAATCCAGTGAAAGCAGGGTTTTTCCCTCCGGGGCGGTGATGAAGTTGCGAACACCGATGTCGTCCGCACCGGCACGGGGCATATTCTGACAGTTCGGATTCTTTGACGCGAAGCGCCCGGTTTCAGTTGCGAGTGGAAGCAAATCCGGGTGCAGCCGTCCGGTTGCGCTGTTGATATATTTACGGTAACCCTCTATGTATGTACCCTTGATTTTGCCCCAGCGGCGGTATTCCTGAACCAATTCAAATAGTTCTGTCAGTTCAGGACGGTTGACGGCGCACCACTCTTTAAGCAGAATAATGGCTTCATCGTCCAACGCGTCCTGCTCCTTGGCGGTCAGTTTCATTTTCGGAAGTTTCAGCGTGTCAAACAGGTATCGTTTGAACGCAGCGGTGCTGGCGTTTGCTCCTATATTGATGTCGCCGATAATGAAAGTGATTTTGCCTTTTAACTCCACCAGTTTTTTCTCTGCTTCACTGCGTTTTTGTTCCATGAGGTTACGGTCAATGAGCAGACCGTTATACCGCATAATTCCCACATACACGGCGGTGGGTGACTCCACTTTTTCAACAATAAAGCGGTGTTTCGGTAGGAAGCGGTCAAACCAGCCGTTTAAAAGATGATACAACCGCAGCGCATAATCAGCGTCGGCACAGGCATACCGCACGGTCTTCTCGGACTGCGGGTCGAGTTCATCAAAATGCAGATCACCCACGGTATCCGCATACGATGGCAGCGGTTCATGAAAATATTCCGGCACAAGGGTTTTCAAGCCGCAATCGCCAAGAGAGCGGAATTCTTTCTCGTTTTTATATACCAGCTGTGCCGCAGCGATGGTATCATACACCGGTTCCTGAATCACGATGCCCCGCGCATAGAGAAACTGGCTCTCAAAAGCAAGGTTGTGGGCGATTTTAATGACGGCGGTGTTCTCGAAAAGTTTTGATTTCAGCCATACCCAGAGTTCTGTCGATTCTTCGACATTTCTACCTATACTATGGGCAATGGGCAGATATAC
>QKHZ01000255.1 GCA_003249795.1 bacterium
AAGCCGGTTGAGATCTTTCAGATAAAAGTATGAATACGATTCTATTTCTTGGCGGTTATTGGTTGATCCTTGAATTGACATGGAATGTACATGGGCTGAAATGCTTCTTGCTGAAGCGCATTAATAACCTTGTCGCGTGATCGGTCGGAAAATTTTGACTTCATTGATGCCTGCGCCGTTACCCAGAAACGAGCGAATCTCAATCATGAATGATGTCGCATTGATTGTCTTGTCAAAGTCAATTGTCGTCCAGTATGGATACGGCTTGAGCTCAGCATCTTTTGCTGATGCAAGTTCTTTTCCCATGTAAAAACAAACCCGGATGGCCTTGGTGGAGTAATTCAGCAGATTGCCATTTCTTGTATTCAGAATCATCAGTTTTGAAATTTCTTCCGGTTGAGAAAGCTTAATCTCGAAGTGGCCCAATGTCTTTTCCGGCAGCAGGCAGTAGTCGACGACGGTCTCATCTTCCATGACAAAGTTGTCGAAAAGCGTATATGCATGAGGTGCTGCTGATGTTGATGGCGAAACGGAAACCGAAGCAGGCATGATCAGTACGCGATCAATAAGTTCCTTGAACGTATTTTTTACATACACTTTCGGACAGTCATCATCTTCGACCAGTGGAAGTAGTCTGTTGTAGTTCGTATATAAGATGGATCCGAATTCAGGGAAATTTTTTGGGGCGCTTATATACCGTGTATTCCGATCATAGAAAAAACTGTCTCCGCAAACACCGTCAATGATTACATCTGGGTTTGACTGTTTAAAATCCAGAATGAAACTGTTTCGATGAAAGTCATCTATACTTTCATAGGGATAGCAATGTGGCATGGCCGGAGTTCTTGTCGCCGGAGGTATATTCGTCCAAACATACCACTGCGGCATCCACGCCCAAACCAATAGACTCTTCGGGGTAAATGGTAGCCAGGAAAGCAGATTCGGGTTTCGGGTGGAGAATTCAAGCGGAATTGTCGGCTTTGGCAGTTTGAATTTCAGCTCATGAATGTTTGGTGCACGGTATGCCGACAAACAGAGAAAAAATACACCGAGGCCAAGATAACAAGAACAGAATACTTTGATGTCATTGTTCTTCTTTAGAAGTAAGGTCGTAATAAAGCCAAGAAATAGAAGTAAAAACTGAGGATAAAACATCAGGTAATGTGAAAATGCACGCCCCGGTTTGGCAATGGAATATAGCGTGACGCATTGCAGTATCAACAGATATATGATGAGATACGGGCTAAGGCGATAGCGCGTCTTATCATGTGCATAACGCCAGGAACTGAGTAACATTGACAAACCACCGAGACTGGCTGAAAAAACGATGACATACATTAATGTTCTGTCGAATTGAATCATATAGAGAATAGTGCGCAGTGATACTGTAGGCTTGACATAACTGGAAGAGCTTACAAGATAGCTTTGCCAGAAGTCATTCAAATGGTCAGAATAAGCAAGAGGTAACAAAAAAAATGAGGCTGGGACAATACCTCCAGCGAGAAGGAGTTTGATGCTTTGTTTTCTCTTGTCTGACAGATAAGCGACGACGAAGGCGAACACTCCGATAATCAGAACCATCGGCGAAGACTGTAGCTTCGCAAATGGAGCCATGCCAAGCGCTACTCCAGAGAATAAATACAAAATAGCATTCGTTGATTTGGTAACATAGGCTTTTAGAATGAAAAAGTTTGCACATACGAGAAGGGATACAGGAAGCAATTCCGAACTGTAGTGCAGGAAATCTGCTGTTTTGGCGAATGCATAGAAGGCAACAAGTGGGAGTGTCCATAGCATTGCCCAATAATTTTTTGAGACAAGTTTGATTGAATAGTAGAGGAAAATAGCTGTAATGCTAAGCAGCATCAGTGCTGTTAGCCTAGTCGTGTTAAATGTTGAATCAAGACCCAAGAGATGTGGCCAAGAGAGTATTAATGAATTAAGTGGCCCAGATGTTCCGCCATCGAGTTTATCCCAATTGTAGCCGCAGCTTATAATGCGCAATACGCTGGCCGTAAACTGTGCTTCGTCTGGATTAAGGGGGTAGGGGTGTTTGATCGAATTCCAACGCCCCCAAGTCATTATCGATATCATAAAGATCAGAAAGGTGAGATCAATCGCTTTGTGCTTTATGAAAAGAGCAGATTTTTTCAACAACAAAAAAACCATACCGATATTGCTCCTCTTCGTAAAGATTCGAGTGCGTATTTATGAACCCGTGACAATATTAATATCGCACGTTACGAATCATGTCAAGTGCCGAGACGATGGTATCAACTCAATGCGATTTTGAATGCTGTTGGTACGTATAGAAAAAGCGTCCAGCCCGAAAGCTGAACGCTTTGAAATGCAAAGATGTTCCCGGTGGAAAATTTATTCTTCCGAGCTTTCTTCTTTTTCGGCAGTCGGTGCTTCAGCCTCAGCTGGAGCAGGCGCTTCTTCTTTCGCAGGCTTGGCGACTGCGACCTTCTTGGCCTTCTTCTTGCCCTTGCTCTTCATTTCCGCTTCAACCAGTTCGAACAGAACCTGCGGGGCTCCGTCACCAATGCGGTGATCGGCCATGTGCAGGATGCGGCAGTAACCACCGTGACGTTCGGTATACTGCGGAGCAATTTCGCTGAACAACTTGCTGACGGCTTTGGTGTCGTGCAGCAGGCTGATGGCGCGGCGGCGTGCATGAAGTGTGCCGTTCTTGCCGAGGGTAATCATCTTTTCTGCAAACGGACGAGCTTCCTTGGCCTTGGCGGGGGTCGTCTGTACCCGACCGTGCTCAAACAGGCTGGCAACCAGATTGCGAACCATCGCCTTGCGGTGGCTTGAGGAGCGCCCCAGTTTGCGTCCACGTTTCATATGCCTCATGACAGTCTCACTTTCTCTGACAATGTTCGGTCGCGATGCGACTCAGAGTTTTCTTTGTTTATGATCAAACTTTCATGCCGAAGGACAGGCCCATCTCATTAAGCTTGAGCTTGATTTCCTTCAGGCTGGTTTTACCGAAGTTGCGCACCTGCAGCATTTCGGTTTCTTCGCGGGCAACCAGGTCGCCGATGGTCTTGATGCCTTCTGCGGCCAGACAGTTGGCTGCGCGAACAGACGGGTCGAGGATTGTGACCGGTTGGTTCAGTTTTTCGCGCAGTTCGCTGTCGATTGACGGTGCACCCGGAGCCGCAACAATCGCGATTTCGCTTTCGGCGATGGAGTCGCGGGTGAGGGGGTCACCGATTTCATAGTATTTGACAAACGGGTTGAGGTGCTTACGCAGAATCGTTGCCGATTCAACGAGAGCATCTTCCGGAGTGATCGTACCGTTAGTCCAGACTTCGAGGATCAAGCGGTCGTAGTTGGTCATCTTACCGACGCGGGTTCCTTCAACGCGCCAGCGGGCACGACGGATTGGCGAAAACGCCGCATCCAGCAGAACCGTACCGATTTCGTTGGCCGGCTTCCATGAGAAGTCTTCGCTCCGGACAAAACCGCGTCCCTTGCGGAACTCGATCTCTGCCTTGAATACCGTGTTGTCATCGGCAAGGGTCGCAACCAAGTGATCCGGGTTCAGAACCTTGACGCCTGCACCGCACTGGAAATCACCAGCTGTGACCGGGCCTGATCCGCGTTTTTCAACACGGATGATTTCGGGCTCATCGCCTTCGTATGCAAGGAGGATGCCCTTGACATTCAGCGCGATATTGATCACGTCTTCGCGAACACCGGAGATGGCGGCAAATTCATGAGCCGCACCTTCGATACGAAGTGATACCGGCGCTGTTCCTTCCAGCGAGCTGAGCAGCACGCGGCGCAAAGAGTTGCCGATGGTGATGCCGTAACCGCGTTCAAACGGTTCGACAACAAATTTTCCGAACGTGTCGCTTTTTGATTCGGCGTCCAGAACGACCTTGACAGGAAGTTCGAACCCTTTCCAGCGAATCCGCATTCTTTATTCTCCCGTTCTGTGATGCCATCCGCCTGCGACCCACACGGTCTTCGCGTAATTGACAACAGACGATTTAAAACTCTTGGACGGACAGGGGCGTGCGGCTCCGGTATCCGTGTCTCAACAAAAAGGCGTCTTCAGACGCGGCGTTTTTTGCGCGGACGGCAGCCGTTGTGCGGCAGCGGGGTCACGTCTTCAATCGCACGGATGCTCAGACCTGCAGCCTGCAGACCGCGGATCGCACTTTCACGACCGCCGCCGGGGCCTTTGACCTGAACTTCAACTTCGCGCATGCCGAGTTTCACAGCCTTTTCAGCAGCCACTTCCGCAGTCTTCTGTGCGGCAAACGGTGTGCTCTTGCGGCTGTTCTGGAAACCGGAGGAACCGGCTGACGACCACGCAACGACATTTCCGTAAATGTCTGTAATTGTAATCATCGTATTGTTAAAGGTGGCGCGGATGTGGGCGACGCCCTTGCCGACCGTTTTCTTGACCTTCTTTTTACGATACCGCTTGGCCATCGTATCCTCTCCTCATCAACCTTCTTGAATTACTACTTGTTTCTTTTATGAAGCTATGTTGACCGCGTGAGTCCCGGGGGCATCCGGAAAGAAAAGCTCAGGCGGCAGCTTGTAATTGCCTGCTCGAAACCGATACAGGATTAGCGCATTGCCTTGACACTTTTCTTGACCGCAACGGTTTTCTTTTTGCCCTTGCGGGTACGACCGTTGTTCCGGGTGTTCTGACCGCGAACCGGAAGGTTACGACCGTGGCGGATACCGCGGTAGCATGCGATCTTTTTCAGACGCGTGATGTTCTGTGCAATCTGGCGGCGGAGCTGACCTTCAATGATATAGCTCTTTTCCAGAATCGACAGAATACGGCTGAGCTCGTCTTCGGTCAGGTCTTTGGCCCGTGTACCGAGTTTGATCCCGGCTTCTTCACAGATATCCACAGCGGTCTTGCGGCCAACACCATACAGGTAGGTCAGCGAAATTTCGACCCGCTTCTCATTCGGAATGTCCACGCCTAAAAGTCTTGGCACGCCTATCTCCTCTGTTTACTTCGACAGTTTCTTGTTCTTGTTGTCGCTGTCGTCTGTAATTTCTTCATTCCTTCGCCGGGGGCTCCCCTCGGCAACAACAAAATTCAGCCCTGGCGCATTTTGTGCCGTGGGTTGGCTTTGCAAATTACGCGCAAAACACCTTTGCGACGGATCAACCGGCAGTTTTCGCAGCGGCGGCGCACAGAAGGTCCAACTTTCATGATCGTACTCCCGTTTCTGTTGTATCGTTCTCAGTTTTACTAGCTGCGGTACGTAATCCGGCCGCGGCTGAGGTCATAGGGCGAAAGTTCCACTTTCACATCATCGCCGGGCAGGATGCGGATAAAGTGCTGACGCATCTTTCCGGAAATATGGGCAAGAACAACGTGCCCGTTTGGCAGCTGCACGCGGAACTGTGCGTTCGGCAGCGCCTCCAGAACTTTTGCCTCGACTTCGATCGAATCTTCTTTTGCCATCAGATCTCCGTCAAAATCAGCGGGCCGTTTTCGGTTACCGCGATTGAATGTTCAAAGTGTGCTGACAGCGTCCGATCCTTGGTGATCACGGTCCAGCCGTCTTTCAGCACCCGTACCGCACTGCCGCCAATATTGACCATCGGCTCCACTGCCAGTACGGCTCCGGTTTCAAACTCATACCCTTCGCCAAAACCGAAACTGGGCACATAGTTCGGCACCTGAGGCGGTTCGTGCATCTGGCGACCAATTCCATGGCCGACAAACTGGCGAACCACTGAAAAGCCTGCCTCTTCCGCTGTCGTCTGCACGGAATGCGCAAGACGCCTCATGGTCGAGCCGGGCTTCATCGTCGTAATCGCTTTCATCAGGCTGTGCTCTGTCACTTCCAAGAGCTTTGCAGCCTTTTTGGAAATCGATCCAACGCCAAATGTCTTTGCCGCATCGCCGAAGAAGCCGTTGATTTCGGCACCCACGTCGATACTGACAATATCACCTTCCTGCAAAATCCGATCCGCTGCAGGAATCCCGTGGACGACTTCCTCGTTAATCGAGGCGCAGATCGTCGCAGGGAAGGGCGGTACTCGCTCAGAAGCGCCGGGATATCCCTTAAACGCGGGAATCGCACCAGCCTTCGTAATCAACTCTTCTGCGGCCTGATCAAGCTCCAGCGTACTGACACCGGGGGCGACCATCTCAGCCATCAGTTTCAATGCGCGGGCTACGATTCGGTTCGCTTCGCGCATTTGTTCAATTTCATCCGGACTTTTTAATATCGGCCGTTCCACGGCACTTCCTTTCCGGGTACGTCAGGTTTTAGCGACGGCCTTTAACTTTTCCGCCAGCGATACCAAACCCTTCGTAATCACGCGCCAGAAGGTGGCCCTCAACGCGCTGCACAACATCCAGTGCAACACCAACCACGATCAGGAGTGCTGTTCCACCCAGCATCGCCGCAATCTGCGGATCAATACCAAGGCCTGAAGCAATGAAGTCAGGAAGGATAGCGATGCCGGAAAGGAAGATACTACCAGCTAATGCGATCCGTGTCATGACTTTTTCTAAATATTCGGCCGTACGCTTTCCGGGCCGGATTCCTGGCAGGAACATACCGCCCTGCTTCAGGTTGTCAGCCATCTCCGTCGGGTTGAAGGTAATGGCCGTGTAAAAGTAGCAGAAAAACATAATCAGGATCACGTACATCACGGTATACCAGAACGCACCGTGACTGAAAAAGTGAGCCGTCTGGATTCCTGTCAGGCGATCAAAAAACGGCAGGATAAAGACCGGCAGATACATGATCGACTGTGCAAAGATGATCGGAATCACGCCGGACTGGTTTACGCGCAGCGGCAGAAACTGGCGCTGACCGCCGTACACCCGACGTCCACGGGTCGCCTTCGGCTGCTGCACGGTTACACGCCGCGTTCCCAAGGTGATCATCACGACTGCTACGGTCATCAGGACAAACAGCAGAAGAACGATCGCGACCTGCCACGGGGTAACCCCGCCCTGCTGGTTTAGCTGACCGATCATCGACAAAAACGACCCCGGAAGGCGCGCGATGATACCGATCATGATCAACAGCGAAAAACCGTTTCCGATTCCGAACTCATCAATCTGCTCACCGAGCCACATGACAAAACATGTACCGACGGTCAGCGAAAGCATTCCATAAAAATAAAACTCGGCTTTTGTCACGTTGGCGGAAACAAAGCGCGTTCCTTCACCACCGGAGCCGGCTGAGAGGCCGTAAAGCTGGCCGCACAGCATAAAACCGTAAAACAGCGTCAGGACAACTGTAGCCAGACGCGTATATTGGTTAATCTTTTTGCGACCACTGGCGCCTTCGTGCGACAAACGCGAGAGGCTTGGAACAATCGCAACCAGCATCTGGAAGATAATCGATGCCGTAATATATGGCATGATCCCGAGGCCAAAAATGGCTCCCGAGCTCATTGCACCACCGGTAAACATATCAGCCATCGACAGCATGTTGCCGACGGCATCGCCCTGAGAGGTCATGTCCTTCATGAAGTTGGACACGGCGTCAAAGTCGATCCCGGGTGTCGGGATAAACTTACCCATGCGGTAGATGATCAGGATCAGCGCGGTCATTCCAATACGGGTGCGCAGTTCCTTGATGCTGATAATGCGTGCAATGGTCTCAAGCATCAGAGAACCTCGACCGTACCGCCGGCTTTTTCAATCTTTTCTTGTGCGCTCTTGCTGAACGCGTGAGCTTTAACCGTCAGCTTCTTTTCAAGTTCACCGTTGCCGAGGATCTTGACCTTATCATTGCGGCGGAGGGTGATTCCTGCACCGGCAAGTTCTTCCAGACCGACTGTCGCGCCGTTTTCAAACTTCTCGCTGAGGAACGCGAGGTTGATCGGCAGATATTCGGTGCGGAACTCGGCGTTGTTGAAGCCCCGCTTTGGCAGGCGCTGACGCAGAGGTTCCTGACCGCCAACAAATCCCTTCAGGTAGTTTGCACCGGAACGTGCTCCCATACCCTTCTGACCGTGGCCTGAAGTTTTGCCCAGACCACTGGCAGCACCACGACCGCGACGTTTGCGATCCTTATGTGCTTTTACGCTGTTGTTCACGTCGGTAATATTCATGAGTTTCAGCCTCTTTCATTCGCTTTGGCATTTCGGCCAAAGGGATCGTTTTCTTTTTCCTGCTTACAGGCTCACACCACGCAGGCTTTCAACCTGCTGTTTGCTGCGAAGGCTTTCAAGACCAGCCATCGTCGCTTTGACGATGTTGCGGGTATTGGTCGAGCCCTTACTCTTGGTCAGCACGTTCTTGATGCCGCCAGCTTCCAAAATCGCTTTCACCGCAGGACCGGCGATCACACCGGTACCAGGTTTTGCCGGGATCAGTTCTACAACGGATGCGCCGAAACGGCCGGTGATCTGGTGCGGAATCGTGTCACCATCAATCAGCGGGAAACGGATCATATCGCGCTTGCCCTTTTTCAGTGCCTTTTGGATGGCGCTGGGCACTTCCTTGGCTTTGCCGTAACCGATCCCAACGCGGCCTTTACCGTCACCGGTGGCGACGAGTGCGCCAAACGACAGGCGGCGACCACCCTTGACCGTTGCCGAGCAACGATACACGTCGATGAGGGTTTCCGAGAAATTGTCACGCGGCTCACGCGGTTCGCGATCTTTGCGACCACGGCCACGACCACGGCCTTCGCCGCGCTCTGCACGCTCGCCACGTTCGCCACCACCACGACGTCCGCCACGCTTTGTTTCACGGGCTTCTTTCGCTTCTTCACCAGCGTTACCGGCATTTTCTTCCGCCGAATCCATGTTGTCCGCCATTGCAGCTCCTACAATCCTTCAGCTTGCATCAGTTTCCTGGCAGGCGAGGGGATGGGATGCTCCCGAGATCCCGACTCTGCCGAAAAAAGGCAGTGGCTGTATGCCACTCACTTAAAACTTAAGACCACCTTCACGCGCACCATCGGCAAATGCCTGGATACGGCCATGATATTTGCGACCACCGCGGTCAAACACTACCGCTTCGATCGACTTTTCCTTGGCTTTTTCAGCCAGAGCAAGTCCGAGCGCCTTGGCTGCTGCGATGTTGCCGCCATATTCGGCGAATGCTTTGCCAATGCTTGTTACGGAGACAATCGTGTTGCCTGTGGTGTCGTCAATGACTTGTGCCGTCAGGTTGCGCAAAGTCCGGTTAACAGCCAAACGCGGACGTTCGGTCGTTCCCGAAATCTTTTGACGCGACCGCAGTTGGCGACGCTTCTTGCCCAGATTTTTCTTTTTTAACGGATCCATTGCTTTTCTACTCCAGCAATACCGGTATTTTCCGGCATGATCAGATTATTTACAGCCAGCTTACTTACCGAGGCTCTTGCCTTCGAGCAGGCGAACCTTTTCATCGGCATACCGGATGCCCTTACCCTTATACGGGTTTGGCGGACGGATGCGACGGATCTGTGCAGCCGTTTCGTTAACCTTCTGCTTGTCGATGCCGCGGACGATGAAGTCCATGTATTCACGGCTGGTCGACTTCGGCAGTTCAAGTTCGACACCATCCGGTGCTTCATAGATAACCGGGTGGCCGTATCCTGCGTGAACGGTCAGCTTTTTGCCTTGCAGTTCAACGCGGTAACCTGTACCAACAATCCGCATGGTGCGGGCGTAGCCCTCAGTGACCCCGACAATCATGTTAGCGAGCATCGCGCGGATCATGCCGTGCAGCGCTTTCTGTGTTTTGGAGTCGTCCGAACGGGCAACCTTGGCCAAGTTGTCTTCAATTGTAATTGAGATTCCGTTAGCAGCGGCCATTGTCAGCTCGCCTTTGCTCCCCTTAACACGGATGAGTTTGTCATCGGCATTAATGGTGACGCCTGCTGGAACCGGAACCGGTGTTTTTCCTAAACGCGACATGCTCTCACCTCTTCCTGAAATCAGTAAATGGTGCAGATCACTTCGCCACCGACGTTTTGCGCACGGCATTCGCGGTCTGACAAGACCCCTTTGTTCGTGCTGACGATGGCGATGCCCAAACCGTTGCGAACCTGAGGAATGTCCTTGGCTCCACGGTAACGGCGGCAACCAGGTGTCGAAAAACGACGGATAGCCTGGATAACCTTTTCCCCTTCCGGACCATACCGGAGGCGGATCTTCAGTTCATTCTGCACAGGTTTTTCAACAACATCGAAGCTGTCGATATAACCTTCGCGCTTCAGAACTTCGGCGATGCTCAGCTTGATTTTCGAAGACGGCATGCAGACTTCATTGTTTGCGATGGCAACCGCGTTGCGGATGCGCGTCAGCATGTCGGCTATCGGATCGGTCATGCTCATAGGGATTCCACCTCTTCTACCAACTGGACTTCTTAACGCCCGGGATCTCGCCCTTGTTGGCCAGTGTCCGGAAACAAATGCGGCAAATCTGAAACTTCTGGTACACCGCCCGGGGACG
>QKHZ01000037.1 GCA_003249795.1 bacterium
CTTCCACTGGATGCTCAACACCAGCCACGGCGCAGACTACTTCCGTCGCTGGCACCGGTACAAAGAAAACTCCGGTGGCCTGATGGTTCACAAAGCCACGCACCACTTCGATTTGGTCAACTGGTGGCTTTCGTCTGTTCCGACCAGCGTCTTCGCCTCCGGCCGCCGCAATTTCTACCGCCCGGAAACCGCCAAAGAGCTGGGGATCAAACATCCGGGCGAACGTTGCCAAACCTGCTCTGCTGAAAACTGCCCGTTCCGTCTGGACATGGCGAAAAATAAGTCATTGAAAGAACTGTATCTGGATCAGGAAGAATTTGACGGCTACTACCGCGACAAGTGCGTCTTCAGCAGTGACATGAATATCGAAGACAACATGAATGTCATCGTCAACTACAAGAACGGCGTGAAAATGAGCTACTCGCTGACCGCCTTCACCCCGTGGGAAGGGTTTACCGTCGTCTTCAATGGCTCCAAAGGGCGGATCGAGCACAACTGCATGGAATCCGTCTACATCAATGGTGACGGGCAGGTTCCGGGTGAGCTTGAAAAAGAAGGCACCTACACCAAGATCTATCCGCACTTTGATAACGGCTATAAGGTCGATCTCTGGAGCGGTACCGGTGGCCACGGCGGAGGTGACCCGGTTCTTCTGAACGATCTGTTCGGCTCCAATCCGCCGGAAGACAAATACATGCGCGCAGCCGACCAACGCGCAGGAATGTACTCGATTATCTGTGGAATCGCGGCCAACCGCTCAATGAAAGAAAAGCGTCTGGTCACCGTCGATGAACTGGTACCAAATGTGCCGATGCCGGACTACCCGGCGATGCCGACCTGCAGCTGGATGGAAGCAGAAGCAAACATCTAATCAAACAACCTGACTTAGCCGATGCAAATCCAAAAGAAACAAGCCCGGGCAATACAACCCGGGCTTGACTTTTTTCATACCAGTATGAATCAGACATAGAACGGCACTAAAAATTAGGCTTCAATTCCAAGCAGTTTTTTCGGATTCTCATCCACAAGAGCCCTCTGGCTAATCCCGCACCACTCTTCAGCCTGCTTCACCGCTTCGCGGAGTGCCGGAACCCGTCCTGTAGCCCCATGCGCGTCAGTTGAGATCAGAAAAACCAACCCTTCACGCAGCAGAGTCCTAGAACGCTCCGCAGACGTTCCCTGCCAGTGCCCCAATATCCCTGGAGTCGTTAGCTGCAGCAGCGCCCCCCGCTCAACCCAACGCCGAAGCACATCAATGGAAAGATACTCATACCGCTCCGGGTGAGCAATCACAGGTTTGAACCCGCGCATCTGCAGATCAAACAGAATTGAGTCCATTGGCAGCCCCTGATCCTGCCAGGGGGGCTCGATCAGAATCACCTTACTGTCAACCAGATTGAGGGTATCGTCGAGTGACTGAAAATTTTCCCCGCGCAGGGCGACTTCGCAGCCACAATACACCCGCAACGGAATATTTCTCTGATCCAGTTTTTTCTGCAGTTTCTGAACCGTAACCTCGCGCAACTTCCTCGGAGGATTAAAATTCGTCAGGACATGAGGAGTCGCGACAATTGCCGTAATCCCGTTTGCGACAGCATACTCAGCCATCGCGATCGACTCATCCATAGAGTGCGCGCCATCATCCAGCCCCGGCAACAGATGGCAGTGTGTATCGATCATCTTGCTTTATCCAAAAGATATATGAACAGGCGCCAATGGAAAACCTGCATCATGATTCAAAAAAACCGCCAGCTACTTTGCGCCGGCCTGCGACCAGAAACCTGCAAGGACGACGGGTATAGTATTCTGATTTTGAGGGTCAAAGTCCAGTCGTAAATCATACCAACCCGGTTGCAATTTCCCAGACGGACTTCTTGCCGCCGCCACAGACGGGACAATCGTGGCTTTCAGCTCAACCAGCTCACCCGGACGCCAATCATACGGCGTCAGCGCCGGAAGCACCAGATGCATCACAGGACGCCCCGCGCGCTCGAACATCAGCACCGGACGCGATCCTCCACCATCAGCCAGCCGATATACATCGCTAGCCTGCACAAAAATCGAAATACGCACCTGCTGCGCTTCTTTAATTCTCCGCGGCGAAATCGATACCCCCCGAATCTGCAGACACGGCCGCACCTGGCCGGTCAATGGAATCGCACTATCCAGCCGGTCCAATAAAGCAAGCCCATCTTCAAGCCGACGCACATCCGATTCCGGCATTTGCGCAAAAGCGGGCGCCGCGTCCGGATTCATCTGCAGCGCGGAAAACAAACGAAGCGTAGCCAGATGCGTCGGGCACGCCTGCAGCGCGAGACTGCAATACCGGACCGCGTCAGCCGTATTGCCCATCCGAGCGGTCGCCTGTGCGAGTACATAAAAAGACCACGCCCGCCACGGCCAATGCGTCGCATGCTGCAACTCATCCACCCGGCCGGCCAGAAGCGCACACACGTCCTTGTAGCCTTCATTTTCATTATCGGCAAAAAGAATCGCCGAATCGGGATCAACAAAACGACGCGGAGCTTCCAGCGACAAACCGTTATCCGTCTCCGTTACAGATGCCAACGTCGAAGCGGAATGCGTCAGCCCCCACCGCAACCGGCAGACCGCCTTGAGCAACGTTGAACCGAAATCAAGTTGATCATATACTTCTTGATCACTCAAGAATGAATTTGTCTTTATGCCTTCAGGTATCGACTCAGCTAATTCTGACACAGCAGATGCATCAGCATCCGACCAGCTTTCAAACGATTCAATCAATGGCAACAGCAAAACAAGTGATAATCGAAGATCGTTATTTTCACTTCTCACTTTTGCAAAGGCTAATCGAGAACCAAAAGAATCCGGAGCCTTTTGAAGTGCAGCCGTAGCGGATCGCAATGACATCCGAAAGTCACCATTCTGTCGATATACCTGAGCCTGTTCGATATCATCTTGTGCCTGTCGGTCCTGCATCGCACGATACTCATCAACCGCTTTGCTCCGCTCCGGCCACTGTTCCATCAGCCCTGCCAGAATAATCTCACGTCGGCACAACTCAAGCGACCACCAGTCAAATGTTTTTTTTGAACGACGGAAATACGAGAACGGATCACTAACCCGCCAAGCAACAGGAGGCTTCGCATACCATCCGAGATTATTAAAAATATCCTCTGAGGTTCTTTTGCACGCATCCAATAACCGCATCGAATAGAAGAAATGATATGCCTTGTCCAGCGCGACGATATGCGAACCCGCCATCTGCAATATGAGGTCTTCGTCGTTCTTCATCCCCCACGCGGCAGCATACGCGCGCGATGCCTGTAGCGGGCTGCACCGGACAGCCTCAGTCAGAACCCGCATCAACTCGGCCTTTGCACTCTCATCCAGCGTCTGTGCATGAATCCGGCTGAGAACCAATTGCTCCGCAATTGTCAGCAGCGTCTCTCCCTGATGCGGCGCGTCGCGCAAAGCCTGTTTTGCCGCGGCTTCAATTGCGTTTGTATCGAAGTCTCCGGTAAACCAGCCATAACGCTCGACCGCACGAATATATTCGACCAGCATCAGGCTGTATCCCGGCATCATTCGACACGCACGCTTTATCCCTTGAGCAGAGGCATCAAACCTTTTGCGGAATGCCTCACGCTCTTCAGCCGGAAGCTGCTGCAACCACTTCGGCCATAGCTTCGCCACCGCCGCAGACAGCAGGATTTCATGCGAAACGTCGTGTGGAGTATGCCCGTTTTTACTATATTTCTTCGCAACCATCTTGCCAACCGTATCCAGCAGATCGTTATACGTCAGCGTCCCCGCGTGAATCGCTTTTTGCGCGAGGATCTCTGGATCGTCCGGCATGAGTGCGCTCACCTCATCCGCCAACCGGTAGCAATATAACGCCTGACTGCGCAACTCCTTGCCCGGACTTTCTGCAGATTTGCGAGCCGCCTGCAGCAGCAGTATTTTCGCATCCGAAGCCTTCGCGTACGGGTACGCCTGACATGCGACAACCACAACAAACGCAACGGCAACACCGACAAGAACCAGCCGCCCATTCGCCTGTTCTGCCCACGCGACGCCCCGCGTCCTGATTTTCAAAAATAAGAGTACAGGCCACTGGAGCCACTGGCGCCGCCCCAATTGTTTGCCGCCACAAAAGCCAGCACAAGAAACAGCTATCGCCAGCAGCACCGATGCGAAGGCGGCATTGGCAGGATACCTCAGCCCATACTCAACAACCGAGTGCAGCATCACCGCAAGCAGTCCCGCAAGCGCTCCGAACCCGGTCCAGCGAATAAGCGGATCAGCCGTATTCCACAGAACACGAATCAGCCGGACAAATACATAAATCAGAACGGACAAGAGCAACAGAGCGACCGGCACGCCCATCTCGTCGATCAGCTGCAGCCAGTCGTTATGAACATAATACGCAAGCCGGTCCGGTATCATGCCTGCCTCAAAGCGGACACTGACAAATTTGGTCGCGCCAAGCCCGACACCGGTCAACGGATGCTCGCGCACAAGTGATAACCCCGCCTTCCACGCATCAATCCTCGTGACCCAACTGGACGCATCACCGCGTATGGCATCATCCCACCGTAACTGCATTGCCGTCAAAAATCCAGATCCCAAAAACAGCACACCGGCAATAAACACCGCAACACCCCCTACCCGCAGGGGAATATTTCTGCGATACCCGACATCAACGAGAGTGCCTTCATTCTGTCGCACCAGCGCCACCGCAAGCAGCAAACCGCAAGAGAGAACCCCGCACGCAAACCCCGCGCGAGAGAGGCTTCCCATCAGCGCCACCGCAACAAGAAAAAGCCCGCCACACCACATCACAAACATCCATAGTGACAGCCCTAACGCCCGTGTCCCGCAGAACACCGTCGCATATATTGTCGCCAGATGGTTTGTTATGTAGGTCACCGCCGGATGCGCCACTACATCATAAAACCCGACATCGGGATTCTCGAAAGAATCGCAAAAGCCTTTTTTCAAAAAGCCAATGGTCATGCCAATCATCAGTGGCAACGCCATCGCCATGAGCATCGCAAAATGATTCCGATTTAAAAAGGTTCCGGACAGTCCCGTCTGCCCGACCGGACGGCTTAATCCCCACACCTCTGTCGTCTGTCGCAGATACACCGCCGCCAATGCGGCAACAACAGCACTGACCACCAGCATCAGCGCCAGCAACAACACTTGCCTGCGAGTCTTGAAGAAGAAACGGCCGCATGCATAACACAGAAGCGCAAGAACGACCATCAGACATGCCTGCCCTGTCTGCGACGGAAGCAGCGACAGCGTCTGCCACGCCTCCGGTTGTTCAACGCCAAGAGCATGTTCCTGTTCGGTCCAGAGTGCTGCTGTATTGGGAGAAAGCAGATGTACGATTCCATGAGGAAGCGAAACCGTCTGCACGATAGTCATCAAAAGGAAGAAAAGAAATCCGGCGATGATCAAACCAGACAACGGATGTCGACCGCGTGCATACGCGCACCGTTTTGAAAAACTGAATTGAATCAGGCGGACAGTAAACAGCACGGCAAGCGCTACGCAAGCAGTCCCCCAGCACCAGCCCACATTGCCGCCAAGCCCCAACGGCAGCGCGACGAGAATCAGGAAGAAAACAAAACGGGCAAGCGAGTTGATCCGCAGCCGCGAAAGGAACGCATGCATAAGTCAGCAGCCCTGCCCGTTATCGGAGTCTTTCGGCTTCATCGCCTGAGCCGCATTCTGCATTGCGGAATTTGTTCCTGTTGATTTCCCGCCAGCATACGAGCCGGTTTCGCGATAATACATATAGTGGCCGCCATAATGATAGGCGTGGGCGCTACTGCCTGCATCCGGCACGTCAACCGTATTCAACACAACGCCGATGCACCGTCCCGACAGGTTGCGCACCTGTGCGGCTGCCTGCGAAAGGCTTTCTTTTGCTGTCGAAAAGACGCGCGTCACAAACAAAAGCGGTACCCCTGCCCCCAACAGGATCGCACTGTCAGCGACATTCAGAATCGGCGGCGCATCGACAATGACGATATCATAATCCTTCTGCGCCTGCTCAAGAACCTCACGAAAGCGGGGCGAGCCCAAAAGTTCTGCAGGCCCCGGCGGAACCGGCCCGCACAGCGCAACCCATAACCCGCTCAGATCCGGATGCTGCCACGCCGCTTCTGCAAGCTCTGCCCGTCCGACAAGCACATGGCTCAACCCGATTTCAGGACACGTCTGCCCCAGCATCCGCCCCAGCCGTGGGCGACGGAGGTCACATTCAAGCAGCAACGTCTTCTTGCCGTCACGCGCCATCGCCGATGCCAGACTGACCGCAGCAAGCGTCTTGCCCTCGCCGGGGATAGAACTCGTGACCAGCACCGCACGCGCCTGACGCCCCGTAATCGACAAGCCGATTGCCGTGCGGATCGTGCGGAAGCACTCGGCCATCGCAGACGCCGGACTGCGAACCGCATCAGCCTCCTGCTCGCCTTCTTCCAGCTTCGGCATAATCCCCAACATCGGCGCGTCAAGCACAAGCTCAACCTCTTCGCGCGACTTGACACTCGCATCCAGATATTCAAGAAACAGACATGCTCCAATGCCGAGACCAAGACCGGCCAGAATCGCGAGCAATATATTCAACGCACGGCGCGGATACGCGGCAAACGCCGGAGGACGCGCGTCTTTAACGACCATGATGCTTCCCTGCGTCTCGACATCACCGGTACTCTCTGCAATCGTCAGTTCGTTAATCCGCCGCAGGATCAGATTGTAATACTCCTCCGACGCGCGCAGCGTATCGTCAAGCACACGGTAACCACCCGCAACCTCATCCAGAGAAAACGCCTCTTTCTCGACCGACTCGATCTCTTTCTGCAACAAACTTACCCGCAACGCCGCACGACGGAACGCAAGCCGCAGCGACTGCACGGCGTTAGCAACTTCCTCACGCACAGACTTGTCCATCGCCTCGGACACTTCTTTTTCCGTCTGCACTGTCGGAGAATTTTCTCCAAGAGAACGGCGCTGGCGCAGATAGGTCGCAACCGACCTCAGTTTTTCCAGCTTGAACGCGGTCAAGGATTCGCTGTCGATCGCTTCCGGCAGATCCAGAATATCGTGACCGGCAGAAAGCCACGTGTCGATCGATTCGATCACCGCCCGAGTTGAAGTCTCTTCAACCTTGGCATCCACCAGAGCTTCGTTCAACCGCCCGATCCGTTCAACCAGCAGCCGCTGCGCATCCGTCAGGTTGACGATCTTGTGTTTCTTGCGATAATCAAGCAGCGCGTCCATCGCCGCTTCACGCTCTGTGCGGATTCGTTCCAGCAGTCCCCGCAGCTTCTGCAGGCCACCGCTGGAGAGGCCGAGCTTTTTGCGCTGATAGTCGCGAACATACAGCTTACTGATCGCATTTGCCACCTCCGCAGCGACTTTCGGATCTTTCCACAAAAACCGCACGTCCATCAGATATGTATTGCGCTTCGGCGAAACGCTGACCAGATTGGCAAAGTTTCTCAGCGGATCACGCGCAGAGCGGAAACCCGGCATCGCATCAAAACCGAACTGGATAAACACCTCCTGCAGGATCTCCTCCGACTGGATCAGCTCGCGCTGTGTCTGTTGAAAATCCCGGCGTGCGGTAAAGTCGCCGTCACTGGCGCGCCCCGGATCGTAAACGTCTTTCAAACCGGTCACGCGCGTGGTCGCCGGTTGGATCAAGAGCGTACACTCAGCCATATACAGCGGCGTCTTAAGAAACGAGTAGAGCGTCACCAGCCCCACTAGCCCAAGGAAGATCGACAAGAAAACCTGACGGCGCGCCAGAACCATGTGCCAGTAGTCAAGTAAATGCGCCTGCCCGCTGGCGGTTTCCGTTTGTTGCTGCACCATCAAAGTCCCCTGCCCATACTTTCCGTTTTCTCTTACGCATAAGCCGCGTGAATAATTTTCGTCAAACGACCAGTTCACCACCGCGACATCGGCACATACACGGCATCCCCCGGCTGCAGCACAAGCTCAGCCTCAGATGCCACACCGGGTTTTAATTGCCGCCGCAGATTTACGCGGATGTTTTCGTTATTCCGGATCACGACAATAGAGTCGTCTGCCGCATCCTTCTCCGTACCACCGGCAAGTGCAATCGCACGCGATACGGTCAGCGGAATTTCCGGAAGCAGATTAAACGCACCAGCCGCGCGCACGCCGCCAAGCACATACACTTTATCCTGCGAGGTGCAAATCAGCGTATCGCCCGAACGCAACGGTTTGTCGACCACACCGGTATTTTTCCCTGCCATGAGATTGGCAAGTTTCAGATTCATCGTCTGGCCATCGCGCAGAAGTGTCACGCGGTCGCGGTCTGCCCCCAGCAAAAATCCACCTGCGCGGCTGATAATTTCCGCCGCCATCGCCGGAACCAGAGGATCGAGCGGGTACGCGCCGGGTTGGGCAACTTCACCCATCACCGAAACCGTAATATTGCCCGGATGCACGACCAGCATGTCACCCGGTTGCAAAGGCACGTCCGGTACCTCCGAATTTTTGCTCAAAATATCCCGAACCGGAACCAGAATCGTCTGCCGCGAGTTTTTGCCCGGTGCGGTGCGGATAATAAACACGTTGTCAATATCCGACTGCGGCGAAAACCCCCCGACGGCGCTGATTGCCTGCAACGCAGTGAGCCGCCCTTCCGGCGGAATCGGCAGCGCCCCGCTTCCGGGAGAGGACTCGGACGGCGAACGGTTGACCGCGCCAAGAACATACACAAGCCGCGGCGTGTACTCCTCGACATAGACAAAGACCTGCACGCGCTCAAGACCTGCCGCGCTCAGTTTTTCCGCAATCGTGTTTTCCAGCTGCGCAGCCGTCAGTCCAGCCGCCTGAATTACGTCACAACGGGGAAACCGGATCGTGCCTTCGGTACCGACACGGGTTTTCAGAAGCAGCTCGGGATGCTCATACACATTAATTTCAAGCACATCGCCCGCACGCAACTGATGCGCCGACAACATATCCTCAGCCACAGATGGCAAGCTGAAAACTATCCCCGCAGTCAACAGCAGAACAAACGCCAACATGTGCGAAAAGCGCAATGCAACTCCGGCTTTATGACCCACACGATCATTCGACATGACAAGGCTGTCCCAGTTCATTCTTCAAGTCCTTTTGTCTCACAAAAACGACCCATTTTCACATCCCTGCAATGACGGATTGACACCACATTGCGAACGCCCTCTAAGTATAGCCGCAGATAAAAATGTGTCCAGTAAGGAAAGCCAAATCCCCTTTTCTGAAAAACCGTTGTGCCACAACAACCCGACCAACATCTGCAAACGACCGGTTGACGATATTTTCTTCTGCCCTTACCATAAAGTCGTTACGCGGTAATGCCTGACTTAATGATATCAAGGCACAAAAACGAAAAACAACGATGTGATTGTCAAAAAAGGAGGACATCATGGGACTACTTGATGTTACCGCGACAACAATCTCGGGCGAGGAAAAGCAGCTTTGTGACTATCAGGGCAATGTCCTTCTGGTCGTCAACACCGCCAGTAGATGCGGCTTTACCCCCCAGTATGAAGGGCTTGAGACACTGTACATGAAATACCACGACCAAGGATTTGAAATCCTCGGATTTCCGTGCAACCAGTTCGGTGGACAGGAACCCGGTTCTTCCGAAGAAATCCGAAGTTTCTGCAAATTAAGCTATGGCGTCAGCTTTCCGATATTCGCGAAGATTGATGTCAACGGCCCCCTCACGCATCCGTTTTTCGACGCACTGAAGTCAGCAGCGACGGGGGTACTGGGCAGCAAGGCAATCAAATGGAACTTCACAAAGTTCCTGGTTTCACGCGACACGAAAAAGATCATCAGATACGCGCCGACAACTCCACCCCATAAATTGCAGCAAGATATAGAACAGATGGTTGCCGAAAATCCTCCGGACTGAGGCTTGCAAGAAATCACGCAGAAACAGCGTTAATCTCTATTACGGGTTAAACCCGAAGATTACCAGCAGGTTACGCATAGCCAAACGGCTGTGATCCGGTTTGGATGAATATTGAAAAAAGGGATTGACAGAAGCGCGTTCGCGACTATACTTCTCCTTCTCGCAAACAGGTTTTGGTTTTGTTTCAGCCGGAACCCGACAATTGCGCCGAGGTGGCGGAACGGCAGACGCGCTAGCTTCAGGAGCTAGTTGGGGCAACCCAGTGGAGGTTCAAATCCTCTCCTCGGCACCATTTGAAGAATGCAGGCCTTTTGACAAGATGTCGAAAGGCTTTCTTAATTGATAGCAAAGACTTACACCGTCGAGCGTGTAGTTCAAACAGAGAATTTCAAGGATTGCCCGTTTCTCTGCAATATCCGCCGTATCCCACTTCTCTGCAAGCACTTGC
>QKHZ01000230.1 GCA_003249795.1 bacterium
ATTTTTTTTGTGATCCCGAAGGGAAACCATGAGCCGATATTTTGACCGATAGGGCCCTGTAATACCCAGCGCAGCCATTGATAATTGCGGTCATCTGTACAGTATTGGTCACCGTGGGCGCAGCAGACATTCATTCCGTTACAGGAAAATTTGAATTTCTCCCCATGCAGACAAATCCCATTCTCCGCCAAAACACTGCTTGAATCAATGCGATGGCCGTAAAATCCAGGGTATGAACTGAATCGGATTGTTTCTGATTCACCTGCATTTGCGCCTACCGCAAAATCCCGATTGCCTGACACATGGTGGAAATTAACGCCACGGGCAGCAGTCTGTCTAAATAGCCTGAAAGAAGACTCAAAGCTACCGACAACTTTTCCTCGTCTTTCATACCAGCAATTAAAAGCGTCACCAAGTAATAAGCAATGGGCGTGATCTGGAACGGAATTTAATAACGATTCTAATTGTGCGGCTTGTTCAGGGTGTGGATCCGGTTGTAAATGCAGGTCGGCGAAGAGAAAAATCGGAGCAGGAATTTCCGGTTGTTGGGGGATCTGAGAGCTCATGCGTCGTGGTTACTTGCGTAACTTCTCCATACCTTCGGGAAGAGGGACATAACGTGTGATGACTTCATAGGCGGAAAAGCAGCGGAAAAACAGTTTTTTCCCAGCTTCGTTTGCGCTTTCAAGATACAGACAATAGTGGCGGCGCCAGTTTTGACGATCAGACATTTCGTTGAAAATAAGCTCTTTTTCGCGAACATCTTTGCTGCGTTTACGGTTTTCCCATCGCATTGTTTGATATGCCGCAACAATTGTATCACTGGTCAGGACGTCAACTCCAGCTTCAGCCTTACTCGTATCCCACCGGAAATCTGCAATCGTGTTGTACAGAAACGACTGAAGCAGCCCGGGGCGTGGGCAGTATCCCGGAAATACCAGTTTTCCGCTTTCCACACCGGAGCGAGGGTTCCATGAATAGCCCATGAATCCGCACCCCGGCGTCAGCAGGATCAACGGGCAGAATCGCATATAGATTTTGTTGTTTTCACGTTTTGCAGGGACAAGCGGAATCTTGAATATCGTCGGATCGCCTGCCTCAATCTCGTTGATTGTGCTGATCATCGTCTGGCGATTATTAACACTTTTCTGATCCGGTTTGTAATTGTCTCTCAGAACGAACGGCAAAAACGGATCTTTCAACTTTGCGCACAGTCGTGTAACCCGGTGGATCTGGTTTGCTTCACGTCTGGCAATATCAAAGACTGACTGTACCGCTGTGGAATCGGCTAGCTTTTCCTGAGCCATTTCGCGGCGTTCAGATAGGTCCGGAATGAATTTTTCCCTAATTTCTTCGATCACACGCTCATACCGAGCTGCTTCAACGCGACAATGCTGGATTTTCTGTGCATAAACGTTGTTTTTTTCTTTATAGTCAGGTGAGCTGCGGATCAGCTTGTCTTTCAGTTCTTGCGTTTCCGCTTCATCGCGACGCAATTCGTTTATTTTTGCCTGCAATTTATCCCACGATTCCTGCAGCGCTTTTTCCTGATAGTTGCAGTAAATGACCCGTCGGTGGGCTTTGTCTGCAAACCAGCGGGGGCTGTTGCGTTGATTCAGCTCCAGATCTTCATCAATCGCCGGCAGAACTTTGCCTGCAACCGTGTGGGCAATATGCTCGTCCGCATAATAGATATGCATCGCACCCATTGAGAAATCAACATCCTGGATATCCTGAGTGCAATCTTTGATTAGCAACTGAGAAATTTCTGGAGATAAAAACCACGGTGCACGGCCAATCAATCCATATCGCAAAAACGCACGGATTGCTACTTCCTCATTCCTGTCCAGCTTATTGCTGACCAGCAGGCACGCTGCCAGTTCGTATAACTTCCAGAACTCCTTACTGAGGGTCGTAGCCATCAGATTGAGTTCTGTCTGAATATGGGATATTTGCGCAATGACGTTTGCTTCATTGTTTCTGACACGGATGATTTCAGTGTCGTCTTTCGATTTGAACTTCTTCAAAAAGCCAGCAGAGTCATTCTGCATTTCTTCTGCTTTTTGGTGTAGTTCCTTCCGCTGGGCATTTCCTTTTTGCTGCATAGTTTCTAATGCAAGGTGAAATGCCGTCAGGCCGAACATACGGTGCGCCGGAAATTTATATTTGGATAATACTTTATAAAGAGGTTCATCCTGAATGGTCGGAATGGCAGCCTTCAGAACAGGCAATAGCAGATCGTTCCATTCCAAAATCAGTATCCATTGTTCCTGTCCAATAGACCAAGCTTCTTCTAGATCACGTGACGGCGGTACTGCTTCTTTGTCACCTGCTTCCAAACGCTCTCGAAGTTTACTCATCCGATCTGTAAAAGAACTCATTTTTGCTTTGATCGTCGGCTGATCGGGCATGGCTTTTGACTCGGCAGCTTGCCTGAGCAGTTCATTTTTGGCTTGCTCTGGTATTCCGCCTTCTTTGTTCAACATTTCAGAACGTCGCTCTTCCAGCTTGTCAATCTCACCAAGAATTGCTAAGCGTTTTTTGATGGTATCGAGTAGCTCAGGGCTAACCGGGAATGGATGGGCTGTTTTATTTTTGCCAACAGGAATTTCGATATCGGGCTCATCTGCATTATCGTCGAACTGTCCAAGGGCAGGGGACAATGATGAATCCGGGCGACTGTCGTCAGCATCGTGTTCATCTTCATCGTCATCGGCATTTTTTTGCGCAGAGAATCTGCCAGAGGATGAGGATGATATCTTGTTTTCTGTTGCCGCTGATTCGGTTGTCTCTGACAAGCGTTCTGTTGGATTGTCGGCAGTCGGTTCCTTGTGCTTAACCGTTGCAAGCAGCTTTTTGACTTCTGCGATGAAAATTTCATCCTGAAATGGTGTTTGGATAAAACCACTTAGCCCAAGCGGCATTGCTTCCTGGATTGCCTGCAAGCTAACGTGATCACTTGTCATTACAACAAGCATCTCAGATGATGGGATTGCTTGGCGGATTTCTTTTAGTACAGAGATACCGTTTTTTATTGGCAAATTTTCTTCAAGAATTGCGAGAGCGGGGCGTCGGCGTTCAATGATGCCGGAAGCGCTATTGCCGTCAAAAGCGCGTAATACAGAATGGCCTTCTTTTTTTAGTAGGGATTCCATCTTTTCAGCCTCTTGTGCAGACGCCGAAGCGATCAGGATTGAATGCCCTGTATCCATATACCCCCATCCCTTAACAAGTGTAAAGCTTATAACCTACAGTGTATGAATATGAGAAAACGAGGGCAAGTTGAAATTCAACTTTTTAAGATACTTGTTGATAGAATAACAGTTTGTTCATTTGATTGGCGGATATTTAGTTGAACGGGTAATAGAGAAAGAGATGATTCAGGCTTCCGTAACACTGGATGGGTCTACTCTGTCATCAAATACCATGGCATCGGATGTATGTATTTGATTACGTCCCTGTTTTTTTGCGACATACAGCGCGTCATCGGTTGCCCGAACTAGTTCATCGATGTCAATTTGGGAACGGCATACAGAGCAAAGGCCGATTGAAACTGTCATCCTGATGCTGCCAGAATCTGTTTCAAATGAGTGTTTTTCAATCGTCTCACGCAAGCGCTCAGCAATGACCAGCGCAATTTCCTGATCGGTTTCTGGAAGAATTGCGGCAAATTCCTCTCCACCATACCGGGCAATCGTGTCTGTCTCCCGTAAATGGTTTTGTAGAATTCTCCCCAATTCCTTCAAAACCATATCGCCTGTGGGATGGCCATATTGGTCATTAATTTGCTTGAAATGGTCAATATCCATAATGCACAGTGAAAGCGGGTGCCGGTAACGCTTACAGCGGATGGATTCATTAATAAGTGCGGTATCAAATTGGCGACGGTTGTGCAACCCTGTTAGGGGGTCGGTGATTGAAAGGAGTTCGAGTTGCTGACGGGCTTCTTCCAATTGGATGTTTTTTTCTTTCAATTCCCGTTGAATCGACATCAAATGGTCTGACAATAGATCCTGATGGTGAATTGCCCTGTTGTGACGCTCAATCTGCTTTCGTAGATCTTGCTCAAGATTGTATTGCTCCGTGATATCGATAATCACAGAAATAATATTGGTAACTTCACCGCGAACGTCTTTGATCGGCGTCGCATGCACCTGCAAAAATCGGCGTTTTCCTTGAATCAGGCAGTCTGTCACGCCTTCCTGTTTGTGGCCGATCGTCAACGCCAGCATGACAGGATGGTTTTCCGGATTTGTCGGCTGAACATCAAAACAAGAGTCGAATAGGTTGTCCTGTAGACGTACATGGGAGAAGTTTTTTCGAAATGCGGCATTCATTTCCACGATCCGCATGTTGCGGTCAAGGACGAGAATATGAACGGGCGAGTTTTCTACTATTGCCTTATATTTTTCCGCATTCTGAATGGACGACTCTTCGAGGCGTTTGAGCCGGATCATACTGCCTACCACTGCTTCTAAGTGCTGAATATTGTAGGGCTTTGTAATGTGCTGTACGGCGCCCTTTGAATAGGAACGGGCGATGTCGGCTGTTGTTCCGCATGCAGAAAGGACGATAATCGGTAAAGATGCCGTCAACGGGTTTTCTTTCAGGCGTTGGATGACTTCATATCCGTCAATTGTTCCAGGAAGCATAATATCAAGAATGATTACATCGAGTGCAGATGCCTGATTGACGGCAACATAAACGCCCGATTCTCCGTCTTCAGCGGAAAACGTCGTATAGCCGTTCTTCGTCATGAGAGATTCGATCAGCTCGCGGGCTGCGCGATCATCATCAATGACGAGAATTCCAGGTGCCCTATCACTATTCGTTTGGTGAATCATGAGCTTGTGCAACCATATCAATATTATTATACGGAATCCGGATCTTTAAAAAAGTATACCCTTTGTGGAAAAAAGCGTCAAACTCTTACTGAAAAAATTTGTTTCAATTTCAAAGATATTTATTCTTGAGGTTGACAGAACTTACGCTATAGAGAATACTTGCAATATTAAAGGAGAATGTGGTTGGATCCAGTTGTCTGTCTATATGCATGTGCACTGTTTTTATTCGGCCTCTGTGCCGGATCATTCCTGAATGTGGTTATTTACCGACTTCCGCATGGCGCGAGCCTACTTCATCCTCCAAGTACATGTCCCAAGTGCTCATCCTTGATTAAATGGTATGACAACCTTCCTGTCTTCAGTTGGTTGCTTTTGCGTGCGAAGTGCCGTTCTTGTTCTGAGCCAATCAGCAGTCGGTATCCCAGTGTGGAGTTGGCGACGGGATTGCTTTGGGGCGCGGTTGGCGCAATGGCGGCGAAGTTTACGCTTGAACCTCTTGTTTTGGCTGGTGTGATGACTGCGACACTTGTTTTTGTTTCGATCCTGATTGCAATTGCCTTTATCGATTATGACTTGCAGATTATTCCGGACGAACTCAGTATCGGTGGAACCGTCCTGATGCTGGGTGCTAGTGCGGCACTACCGTATTTGCACCCCTCATGGGTAGAGACGATTCCTGAGGTGCCAGGACAGGTTGCATCACTTTTTGGTGGTGTGATTGGAGCCGTTGGTGGAGGTGGATTCATTCTCACGTTTTCGATTATGGGGACGTTGTTGTTCCGTCATCAAATAACTAAGGCGCAGGTGGAAGACCCGGATATCAGTACCGCGATCGGATTTGGGGACGTGAAGCTGTTGACACTGGTTGGTGCTTTTTTGGGCTGGCAGTCGGTGTTGGTCAGTTTTCTGTTTGGAACGGTTTTCGGTGCGTTGGGCGGTATTGTTGATAAGGTCAGAACCGGCAGTTGGCCACCTGAACGTATCGGCATTGCTGGTGCGATTCGTTACCGCTGGCATTCAGGCGGTAGCGTCATCCCGTTTGGTCCATTTTTGTGTGCTGGGGCCATGGTAATGGTCTTCGCCAGAACACCGGTATTGGATTGGTTTCACTCCATTATCCTGCCGCTTTTCCGCTGAGAAGCGTTTGCCCCCTCAATAATTCAATGGCTTTGCAGTAATAGGGCAGGGGAGAATCCTTGTTTACGCTCCGATTGATTTTAGAAATGCAGTCAGATTTTCTTCTGTTACAATCTCCGGGTTAGCTAAGGTTGAACCTGAGGGAAGTGTCATTGAGATGATTTTTTGACGGGCAGTGTCATCAATATTCAGATCGCTCAGGTCTGTTGGCATTGAAAACCGATGCAGCAACTGTTCACATTTTTCTGCGATATCGATTCCTGCAACCGCCGAAAGCATCTGGTAACAATCAGCAGAGGATTTTTTATTAAAACGCAAAACATGCGGAAGAAGCGTGGCGCAGATCCGGCCGTGGATCAGGCCGTACATGGCTCCTAGAGGATGTGCCAGTCCATGAACCAGCCCTAGCCGTGCATTATGCAGTGAAATTCCTGCCATCATTGAAGCCATCGAGCAGTTTTCGCAGTGGTCAATATTTTCCGGGTCATCGTGATATTCGCAAAGGGAATTAAGGATGAGAGAGGCTGACTGCAGGCTTAAGGTTTGTGTCAGAAGCGTTGCATTTTTGGATAGAAAACTCTCAATCGCTTGTGTAAGTGCATCCATTCCGCAGGACGCGATTAGTGGTTTCGGCGCGCCACTGCCAAGTTCTGGGTCAATCACAGAAAGTACCGGAAGCATATTCGGATAACGATAGCTTTTTTTGACTAATTTACTGTGATCTGACAAAACGGCCGCTGCTGTAACTTCCGAACCTGTCCCAAACGTTGACGGGATCGCAATGACCGGCGTTTTACTTTCCGGCGCTTTCTTTTCGTGCAGATACACGGCGGTCGGTTCGTCGCCACACATAACGCCAGCCGCAGCTTTTGCTGCATCAAGCGCACTACCCCCACCGAGGCCGACAATCACGTCGCACTTCTCGTTTTTAAACACTTTGCGGATCTCATCTACGGTTTCTACTGTCGGATCGTGCTCAACGCCTTCAAAGGTTAACACCTTCATGCCGGCTTGTGCCAACAGGATCGTAATCGCTTCAAGAGCGCCGCATTTTCGCATACTGGACTGTCCGGTTACCACAAGCGCACAGGTTCCAAGTCCTCGTGCGTGGTTGGCCAATTCTTTCAAACAGCCGCGACCGGTCAGTATTGTATTCGGTGTTTCAAAGATCGGCATGTCGTGTACTCCAATAATGTAAAATCATTATGCCAGACAGATGCTTTTTGCCTCAATCCGGTCTTGAATCGTAACATGAGAAAAGAACGGGCAGCCAGCAACTGGGACGCGGTCCTTTCCAAATGGTTTCACCAGATGTGGCGGTTTGATCTGCCCGTCAGGTTTTCCTTGTGATAGAAGAAATGCCCGGTGATTCTGGTAGCTGCCTTGTTTCAACAGGATGAGAGACGGATGGTCGAGGCGTCCGCTATCGCGTTTTTCCGCATATTCCGGGTTGCATTTGCGGAGTTCTGACTCAAACATATGCAAAAGTTTTCCTGTATCACAAGCAAGGTTCTTTAATTCTACCGCCAGCAGGTAACGCGGCTGTTCTGTTAGTTCCAACGTGACAGTAAAACCATTAATACAGCTGAACTGTTTTTCAATTCCAGCCATAAGGTCAACGACCTGATCTTCTGTGATCTTTTCCCCTGTAATCGATAACACATTGCCAGCCCTGTGCCTAAATTCAGCTTCCGGCGTATTGGCCCTTCGTCCGGTGACGCGGATGATATCGCCCATGTCATAGCGATAGAAACCGCCGCTTGTCGTTGTTATCAGACGATAGGTTTTACCGACTTCAAGCTCATGTGCAAGCAATGTAGGCGTATCCGGTTCTGGTGTCTCTTCCCCTTCTGTGAATTCAAGGACGTGGGAACAGACGGCCAGTACTCCGCTAGCGGTATTGTCTGCAAGCGGGATTGTAAACGTCCCCTCTGACGCCCGCAGCCCAAGGCACCTGCGCGGAACGTTACCCCACAGCGCCGATAATTGATCCAGATAAAACGGAGCGCTACCGCCATGCCAAGTGTTGATACCAAGTAGGGATGGCCACGCATGTACCGGAAGCAATGCCCCTTCGTGTTTGACTATTTTACGAAGTGATTTTGCTTTTTCGGGGCAAGGACGCAGGCGGCGTTTCAGCAACTGAAGAATATCGGCTTCGATTGCCCCTGCGTGGTTGAGTGTTCCACGGGCCAGATCCTCAAGCAACTCTTCCTTTTTTTCGTTAAGCATATGGGCAAGCATAACAAGCGTTGACGGGTTGACTGTCGTTGCCACGCTGACGGGTTGGGAAAGCGCAAATACGAGGAACGCGTGGTTCCGTGCTTTATAATCCGTGATTCTGCAGACATCATAGGGCACAGCTTGGCAGTGTTGGATCCAGGGATTGCTGTTCAGAAACTGCTTGCCGCTGGAAGAACCCACGGGGGTATTGCCTTCAGTACGAGATGACTCCGCTGGACTGACAAAGGAAAGCAGTCTGCGGGAAAACCCGGCCGGCCGATCCATGAACATGTGGTACATCCACAGGTTATGCGCAAGGTGATGCTCTTGCGTGAATGCTGAGGTTGTCGGGCAATATTTTGGAGTCGATGTCGTTCCGCTGGTTGTCGCAAACATTTGAAGACGTCCAGAGACAAGGATGTTTTCTTCGCCGCGCTTCATCCGTTCAATTTGCGGAAGAAAGTCCTGATATTCACGGATCGGAAGTGCACGGCGATATTCATCAAATGATGTGATTTTTTCAAAGTGATGTGACCGTCCGATCTCGGTTGCGGCGTTATTTTGAAGGATAAATTTAAGCCGCCGAAGTTGCGCCTCTTGGGGATATTCCAAATTACGATAAAATGCATGAACCCGATTGCGCATGATTCTGCTGAAGATAAACTTTAAAAGATCCATATTGCCCTATTCCCTTGCTTCACCGGTTCGGGCTACGGTTAACGTATCCATAAACCGGGTGACATCCTGAACGTAAAAACGGTCCCCACCGTCTTGCCTCAACCCGACTGATGTCGGGATCAATGTTCGTGAACGCGGAATCCTGATCTCAATCGCTTTAGGCGGAGTCGGATCAGATGGCGCTTGTGCCGGAATTACGATTC
Organism: bacterium; assembly: GCA_003249795.1. Taxonomy (GTDB): domain Bacteria; phylum Planctomycetota; class SZUA-567; order SZUA-567; family SZUA-567; genus SZUA-567. Next base: position 9,086 of record QKHZ01000230.1, read on the forward strand.
GCGGCATTTCATTCTCAAGTTGGTTTTCTTTTTTATAGAACGGCGTCAGTACAATCTCGCGTTGTTTTGCGTCACTTCCGGTAGGATACCACCGGATTTGCATTTGTAAGTGAGTATAAAGGCCAGTACGGAGAAATTTCAACTTTTTCACATCGACATCAAGATCTGTCGTTAGTCGGGTTTCTCTGATGATCCGCAGAGTGACAGGTTCTTCTGCATTGAACCGTGCAATAATCCGAACATACTTGCGTCCGAAAGAATCGCCGGGGTCGACAGTACTATTATCCGTAGGACGGACCAAAAACTCTACACCATCTGTAACCAGTTCGCGATGGGAAGATGCACGAAGGTTAAATTCCATCCGTTTGGGCGAAAGCGTCCAGTTTCGTTCGCGATTGAAATTGTTGTCTGTCGCATATTCAAGCTCAACAATTCCTGGAAGGGTTTGCTCATAGAAATTTGTAACAGAAAGCCGCTGACGCTGGTTTGTGAAGCGCATTTGCAGCGGTGGAACCGGGTCGATCCGCAAACTCATGCGTGTTCGTGCAAGAGGGACGCGCATCCCTCGAACCAGTACCGGTACATGTGAAACGTCGATGATTTCATCACTTTTCAGCGGCGCTTCATTTCCTGCCATATCCACCAGTCTCAGGTGGTAGCCACCGCCCAGATCCAGAGGTGCGCTGTTGCCTTCGCCGTCATACCATACCGCGATGACGACCTCTTTTTTGTTCCTGTGCTGGAAAACAAAATTTGGGAAATCACCGTGCTGGTTTTTTAGTTGGAAGCTTCCCAGGTATTCGCATCCCTGCAACGTTTTATCTAGAGTCCGTACCGCCAATAATGATGGGCGCGGAACCGGTTCGCCGTCTTTTGTCATGGCCATAAGTCCGCCCTGAGGCGAAAAAAGTGAACCCAGATTGATTCTTGGGTATTGGAGTGCTTTTGCGACGATGGCTTTCTGGCATAAATCCGCAAGCTGCTGACGCTCCTGAATCAGGTCTCGGCGATAACGAGGAACAGGAAAAAGCTCAAGAGAAAGCCACGGCTGAACCGGTTCCTGTTTTTTTGAAATCGTTGCTTCCGGGATTTCATCTTTTGCCGTCCGGCGCGGTGCCATTTGCTCAAGCGAGGCTGCCGGGTACAGGTGAAGAGACGGGTCAAGTAAGCGTTTAAAAAGATCCGGTGTGAGTGGCACCAGTGAAGATGCCATTGATATTGGCGAATAGGTATAGGGGATAAATAAACTGGCGGCTTGCGCGACATCCGGAGACGGTAAAGATTCAGGGTG
>QKHZ01000209.1 GCA_003249795.1 bacterium
GGGCAGCATTTGGTGTTGTATGATCGCGACGAAAATGTCATCGCAGGCGGGACAATCCGAATGAATTGTGGATAAACTGCCAAACTTCGCCAGTTTTTTACAAAGTAAAAAAAACTGTTTATTGCGATTCGCGTTGATGGAAACATTTTGACATGGAAGTGAATTCGGATAGCTTGAATACTGTCGGGTAAAATATGAAAAGAAGTGATTCGGACTAGAACCGGAATGCGGAGGCGATCGATGAACGTGGAAAGAGAACAGACCATTGAACGGAAAAACATGGATGTAGAAGCTGGACGGGAAGGAAAATACCTGACTTTTGTCCTTGGCGAGGAAGAGTATGGGCTCGAGATCCTGAAAGTCCGCGAAATCCTTGGCATGATGACAGTCACGGCTGTTCCGCAAACACCGACCTTTGTCAAGGGAGTAATCAATCTTCGTGGCAAGGTGATTCCGGTGATCGACCTGCGCCTGAAGTTCGGCATGAAAGAGATTGCCTATACGCAGGAGACTTGCGTGATCGTCGTCGAAGTCAACGATATCCTGATGGGGATTATCGTCGATACCGTTCAGGAAGTTCTCGACATTGCCGAGAAAGATATCGAAGATGCACCGAAGTTTGGCACACGCGTAGACACCAACTTTATCCACGGCATGGGCAAGGTCGACGGCAAGGTCAAGATTCTGCTTGATATCGAGCGAGTTCTGACAAGCGAAGAGATGGTTATGCTTGCAAAAACGGCTGAATAATGAAAAGAACACCGAAATCTTGCGGGAACGACACGTAAAATTTCAGAACGATAAAATGTTAAAATTTCGAGCGAGAGAGACTATTCAATTTGAAAATTGGGAGTGAAAGGGTAACCGATGAAACTGAGTACGAAGATTATTTCAGGCTTTGGAATCATGATCGCAATCGCCTTGATCCTTGGCATTTTGGCCATCTGGAAAATGAGCGATAGCGAAACCATGGCGTCCAATCTCAACGACAAAAATGTTCCTGCTCTGATTCAGACCTCAGCTTTGCAGAATGCTGTCTTGCTGGCGATGGTTGATTCACGAGGCTATGGTCTGACCGGCCAGCAGAAATATCTCGACGGCACCAAAAAGCAGATCGAAAATGCAATCGATACGATCGACAAATGCGTTACTCTTGCCGATAAGGAAAAACTGGACGCACTCAAAACCGGCGTACTTGATGCAAAGAGTTCGCTCCAATCCTATGATGGTAGTGTCGACGAAACAACCAAATATTTCAAAGCTCAGGCAGATCAGTTAGCCAAGATGACTGCTGATGCAACAGATTTTCTCAACGAGTGCAATACATACCTCGATACCCAGCAGCAGAAGTGGGATGAGGAAATGAAGGCCTATCAGGCTGGTACGGCCACGCCTGATCTGGAAGTCATGAACCGTCGCGTTTTGAAAATGAAGTTCATCAATAATGTAATTGACCGTGGCAACTGGATCCGCATCGTGAACTTGAAGGCAATCACTGAAAACGCTTCTGAAATGCCGGAGGCAGTTAATACCTATTTCAGCGAATGCACAAAACTTCTCAACTCTGATCTTCGCCCTCTGACATCGCAACCTGCTGACGTTGCGCAGCTTGATCGCGCCGTCAAACTGATGGGTGCCTATATGCAAGGCATGAAAGATTTCTTTGATGTCCAAAAAGGGCTGGTTAACGTTGCCAAAGACCGTCTGAAATACTCTACTCTGGTTTTGAATGCTTCCGGTAAGATTGCAGCCGAGACCCTCAGCGGAACGGCAACGGCATCAAAAGAAAGCGCCACGTCGCTAGCGAATGCTGTTGCAATTATGGAAATTGTTGTCCTTATCGGTTTGATTATCGGCGCACTTCTTGCCTGGTTCATCACCAGCAGTATCACCAAGCCGATCAACCGCATTATCGACAGCCTGAAGGAAGGTTCCAGCCAAGTCGCTTCTGCTTCGAACAACATCTCCTCCGCAAGCCAGCAGCTTGCCGAAGGTGCTACAGAACAGGCCGCGTCTCTTGAAGAAACGTCCTCGGCTCTTGAAGAAATGGCGTCGATGACCCGCCAGAACGCAGAGAACTCCTCTACTGCAAACCGCGATATGGAAGACACAAAATCACAGGTCGGCAAAGGTGCTGTCGCTGTCCGCAATATGGCACAGGCGATGGGTGAAATCAACGACTCGTCCGAACAGACCAGCCGCATTATCAAGACAATCGAAGAAATCGCGTTCCAGACCAACCTGCTTGCTCTCAATGCTGCGGTTGAAGCGGCTCGTGCAGGCGAGGCAGGTAAAGGTTTTGCGGTTGTTGCTGATGAAGTGCGTAACCTTGCCCAGCGCTCAGCGCAGGCTGCACGTGACACGGCAGAATTGATCGAAGGAACAGTTCAGCGCGTTAAAAACGGTACGGATATTGTTTCGCAGCTGGAATCGAGTTTTGGTGAAGTGGAAACCAGCGCTGGCAAGGTCGCATCGCTGATCTCTGAAATTACCGCCGCCAGCCAGGAACAGGCCCAGGGCGTTGACCAGGTCAATACCGCTGTCGCTCAGATGGATAAAGTCACCCAGTCCAATGCCGCAAACGCGGAAGAATCGGCATCGGCAGCCGAAGAGCTCTCCGCACAGGCTGAGCAGATGCGCAAGGTTGTCGGCGACCTGCTGAAGATCGTTGACGGCAAAAACGCACGGATTGATGATGGCGACTCCGGATTCAGCGGTCATTACAGCGCACCGAAGAAACTGGCCAGTTCAACCGCTTCACATTCGATGCCAAAGATGAGTACATCCAGCAAGACAATGATCGCCCATCATGCACCGGCACCGAAAAAGGCGGATGTGAAAAAACCGAACGAAGTCATTCCGCTTGATGACGACGACTTCTCGGATTTCTAAACAACAGCGAATGCATTAACGGCTGATATGATCTGCGGTCGTTAGTGAAGAATGTTCAGCGGGCTTCTACAATAGTAGAAGCCCGTTTTATTTAGAAAGGATATCTTCAGCGGGATAAAAAGTAAGTGGCGGCAGATTGATAGCAATCAAGAAGCTGGAGGTAATACGCGTCTTCTGTATAATTACGCTCAAACAACGCTCGGGCGGCGCGTCCCATTTGCATGAGTTTTTCCGGATCAGAAAATGCGGCTTGAATGCACGCAGCCAAGTTTTCCGAATCGCCATGCCGGAAGACGAATCCGGTCTGTCCCTGCTCAACCAGCTCGGGCGGTCCACCCAAATCGGGAACAATCGAAGCCCGCGCGCATGCCGCCGCTTCAATCACAACACGGCCGAACGTTTCTGCGCATTCAGAGGCTAACACCAACGCACCCGCCGAGGCAATTGTTCTGGCCAGTTCTTCTGGCGGAAGAATTCCACAAAACCGGACACCAATGCCTTCTGCGTACTGCATCAGTTCTTCCTTCAGTCCACCGTCACCGGCAAGCAGCAACTCCGCGTCCGGATACTTTTTTCTGACCTGTTTCCATGCATTCAGCAGACAGAACAATCCTTTCTCTACAGAAAACCGGCCGATATAAACAAGCCGGCGGCAGTCGGGGAATGTCACTCCTACATCAGCCCCCGGATCGGCGACCGCGTGCGGCAATACCTGAATCTGTTTTTCCGGAAAACCTGAATCGGCATACACGCGTTTGACATAATCGCTCGGAGATAAAAACAGGTCGACATTGTTGTGCCAAGTGCCGCGTTTGCGGTGGAATGCAGACATCTTCGCAGCACAAAACGACGCAAAAAATGAGTTGTGATAACAGCGGCGTATAATCCCGCGCCATGCAAATCCGCTTGCACAATGCTTACAGTGAAGCCCTTCTGTATCAAGAAAAACACCGCATGGGCTAAGCAGTCGCATATTGTGAATGCTCAGCACAACCGGTACGCCTTCTTCGTGCGAGGCTGCAAGCACAGATGGCGTCAGGTTAAACCAGAGGTTATGTGCATGGACAATCTCCGGCTTGAAATCCCGGATTACCTGATGAAACTCATCCTTGCGGTCATGGCGCCAGTGGCTGTGTAACAGAGCTTTTACCAGTGCAAACCGTCCCATGCTGAGCGTATCTGCATTATTGGTTTCATGCAGCAGGACCTCATGGCCATGGCGCTTGAGCAGATCGATCTGCGCATCGACAACAGCGTCTTCTCCGCCAAACCAGCGATAGCGGTTATGCACCATGAGGATTCGCTGCATAAGGCTTTCCTTTTTATCATTGCGAACAAATCGATATCGCTTCCAAGCCGGTCGCCCTTTCACATTTAAAGGCGTGGCAGACTGACGCCTTCATTGTCGGGCGGAGGTGGCCGAAGCGATTGTGGCTGTTGTGGAGAAACCGCATATCCCTGAGGGCTTGTCGTTGAAACAAATTGAGATTTGCAACTTCGTTGTCCCCTTGCAACCGGTATTCGCGGCGGGATTGGCGGAACAGAACGCCGGATCGGCAAATTGCCCATCCATGGAACTCCGGGATCAGGCGAAGCTGCCGAAATTGGTTCAAACGCGTCAGGGGATTCCGATCGAGCCGTCGCAAACCCGAGCGCAAACCAGAACCAGATGCCCAATACCGGCCCTTCCATCAGCACACCAAATGACGCATTGACCACCGTTGCAATAATAAACACCAAGTACAGCAAGAGTTCCTGATGGCGTTGCCGTTTATACGGAAAGAATTCACCAAATCGGGAAACAACCCCGCTTTTGCGAATCCGCATGAACAACGGAACGATTCCTGTAATCACGACCATTGCCCAAATAAAGGCTCCAAGATATCCCATTCTGGCAAAAATTGTCATGCTATAACAGTGCGGCGAGCGAACACGATACTGGGATTGGTTTTCAAACGGGTCAGGAGACAGGTCGTGCAAATTCATTCCAAAACCAAGGCCAACAATCGGGACTTTTTCGTTCACTTCCGCGTAAATCGCCTTCCACCAGCGCATCCGCCAGTTTGCCGTTCCCTTTAACTCAATCGCTTCTTCAAACCGTTCTGAACCGGTTCGTGAATACAGTGTATTCATAACCTCTTCAGGTCCCAGATAAATGGTATATGAACCGAGCAGGAAAAGGCTAAAATAGATCAATAATATCCATCGGCTCATTGTCCAGATTGGACGCTTGGCGCCAAATGTTGCGATGAAGGAGACAAAGAGAGAAACAATAATTGCAACTTTAACGCCACGGCCTGCGATGGTAAAGATCATATAAAATGATGTGAAAACTACGATAACGGAGAGGATATAACTGAGAAGGGAATACGCCGATTTTCGAATACCGATCAGAATCAGCATTACACTCATGAAAAGGTGCTGCGTTTGCTCACTGACTGTTCCCCACAACACAGTTGTTCCATGGAACACGGGTGCATAGGAAAGATACCTCCCGTTCGTTGATCGGTTAAACAAGAGCCAGAAAAAGACCAGAACCCATGCCTTGTTGACAAGGTTGACGACATAATCAGCATATCGCGGGATTCGTGGCAGGTAAAGGCCGAGGAAATAAAAAAGGGCGTAATACCAGACAGCGGCGTCGCGTAATGTACTCATGCCGTAAGTCGGAATATCCGGTAACGTTCTGAAGAATCCATACATGACAAAGCCGAGAACGGGGAGTGTAGAAAATCGCCTGAATTGTGGAGGCAGGCCAAATTGGCTTACCTGCTGTAATGTCCATCCTGAAAGCATCATCAGGACGACTTCACCCCAGTAAATCGGGTGAACGCCAATATAGGTCGGTCCCTTGCCGAACAATGTGATCATAAACAGATAGGCTGCCAGCATCTTGACGCTGAGCGGAATATGATGCGGAAACAGATCCCCCTCACCGCCGGAAGGCAGGGGCTGGCCATAACTCGGTAGCGGTTGGTATGCACCATACTGTGATGCGTTCATCGGCAAAGAGAAACCTTCATCTGGTTGTACTCAGGCAAGATCAGGATCTGTTGCATCAATCAGAATCCGCCCTTCGGATTGCAGATTCATGGCAAACTCAATTGCTTCCTGCTGCGCTGTCTCCACTTCTGAAATGCGTACGCGCCCCGCATCCTGCTGCATCTCATCGCGCAATAACTGTGCGCGTCGTGGGCTGACAGCGGACAGCGCCCGTTCTTGTAACCGCTCGGATGCAAACCGGAGCGCCAAAGCACACTGTGATAAATCAAATTCACTGAAAACTACGCCAAGCGCCTGCTGCGGGGCAGTGCCAAGGTCTTCAAACACAAACATGCGCCCATGTAGGCGTTCATATAACTGCGGCTCTGCATCACGCACATTGTGCCGGACCGAGGTCGGTGCATATCGCAGAATTTCGGCGGCGAGTGCCATGCCGTCAACCCGATGCGATTTTCCCGCAGGCGGTTTGCCCGACTGGGCGCGGAGCTGTTCGAGGATATTGCGTAATGCTGTTTTTTTATCCGCACCGCCTTTTCCTCCAGAACGGCCTGCTTTGAATGCTGCCTGATGTGCTGACGGAAAAGGCGACGACGGACGAAAAGACGCAGAGCCCTGAGTCGCTTGGGAAAATGCCGTATGGCCTGCCGGAGTATTTGATAAAGGCATATGGCCCCTTCCTTGGTTTGTCACAGGGTCGGGATTTGTTGCTCCTGATGCAGCGTGACCATAACCATGGGTGGCAGGCTTCCTGACGGAGCCTGAATCTGAATAACGGGGCGCATCGGTAAATGCGGGTTTAGCGGAGGAATAATCCTGTGGCTGTTGTTGAGGCTGCCCGTTATGGTTATCCAGTACAGAGCGGTTTACAGGTTGTTGCGGCGGTTCCTGGTTAACCGGTTTTACTCCTGAAACAGAGCGGGGTTTCCACGCATACTGAGACAGTGGATCGTCCTCCTGCTTTTGATTCATCTCGCCAAATGCTGGTGCGGGGTATCCGGAAGCTGCGGCCGGATTTGCGCGCGGGGAATTTCCTATCAGCCCATCGGCTTTTTTCATGAGTCCATCTTCAAGCGAGTCGAGTACCTCAGGCGGTGTCTGCCGTGCTTTTCCCATGTTCGAAACGATATCATGCTGCAGACTTGCCGGAAGGTTGGCAAGAACTTTCGCAGTATGTGCCGGACTCAGATGGTTGAGTACAACTGCTGCCAGCAGCGGCATCTGCCCTTTCAAGAAATCCGCCAGCACGGCCGGCGCCACTGTTTCAAGTTGGTCAAACCTTTTCTGTGGCATAAAACTCTCCCGGAATTTTGCGCAAATTGGCAAGCGAATTACAAATCGCAGCCGATCGCCTTGATTATCGTCTGTTGTTACAGCCAATTTACAGCCTGCTTCCTTAATCTTCCAAGTCAGGGGTGCCCGAGTCAAGAGCATTGACTAACTTCTTTTAAGAAAAGAGGATCCGTATCCGAAAAAGATTGCCGCCACCAACCAAAATCGGAAACACCGTTCTGACAGGCAACCCCACCGTTGACACTGCCTGAATCCGGATATACTTATCGGTTTGGGAATTGACTTCCATATGGGCAGATTTGGACGTCAAGACCCGCGCCAAGGCGATTCAGCCACGCCCTTGAACGCAAAAGGAAGATAACTATTTTCACACATTGCCCGCCGTACAGGCAGGCAGTATGAAAAAGTTGTCATAGGAGAAATAAATGGCAACGATTTACACCGGTACCGGCAAGCTGTTTCAGCAGGTCGACTCGGTTTCGCTGGATGAAGACAGTCTGAAGGAAATGCGTCGGCGGATTAAGCTACAGCCGCATTTTCTGGGAGAACCGCTGGTTGTCATCGGCGAGCAGCAGGATTTTATCCCTTCGACTGCGGATTCCGAAGGCTCGCTTGTCGCGCTTGACGTCAAGGGGAATACGGTTCTAATTACTTTATGCAGCGGTGTTTCCGAAGCGGAGATCAGCCTGCAGATTATCCGTGACGCCGCGCATATCGGAACTCTCCACGCACAGGATCTGGGTAAAATAACCCGGCAGTTCCTTTCCCGCAGTCAGAATGATTCGCTTCTGCGCTCCTGGCAGGAAAAAGGCGTGGAAATGAATGAGGAAGCGGTTGAACTGGCGAGTCTGCTGGCGGCGGTATTCGAGCGAGATGCTGAAGACTATGCCAGTGCGATCAACCGTAACCAGCGCATCATTATTGCCGCCGAAGGGTTCAACTCATCCATGGTCGAATCCATCGACTGGCTGGTGCGCCATGGCGTTGCGATTGTCGGCCTGCGATATCGCCGGTTTCTGGTAGGCGGGCAGGAAATCTACTTTGCTGAGCAGGTGGTCCCGACCAGTGATCCGGCAGAAGACGCCACTACCCGCGAACGGACCAATGCGCCCGAAGCGCTTGAACCCTGGCTGACCAAAGGCAAGATTTACCATACTGAGCGGCTGGCACCGAATGTTGCCGCGCGCATGGAAGAGCTGCTTGTCGGCACAAGAAAAGCGACCTTCAGTGTCAACTGGAGCCATAAGTATTACTTCTGGATTCGCGGGGAAAAACGCAATCTACGCGTTCGAACCTATCACCGCGACCGTCTGGAACTCGGGTTTTACAATACGTCTCCGGCGGCGGTAACGGAGTTTTTAAGTTCCTTTGGCATGGACCATCTTGAAGTCTATACCATCGGCGGCTATCAGGACTCCCCGTTTATCACTATCGGCGGCGATATGATGATCGATGCCAAGTGGCAGGACATGCTCTGCGCCTGGCTTTCCGCCTAGGCCCAACGCTGATCGTAGGAAAAAGGCAACTTCGCGAGCATTCAAACGGGATAAAAGAACGAAGCCGTTGAATGCGAATAGAAGCTGTATAGCCGCGCTGCGGCAAGCAAAAAGGGAGGGGATGATGGCAAAGGCAATTCTGATTCTTGCAGAAGGGTTTGAAGAGATCGAAGCAATCACGCCTCTGGATGTTCTGCGCCGTGCTGGAGTTGATTGTAAAACCGCCGGGCTTGGCTCGAAGCAGATTACAGCTGCGCATGGTGTGACGGTTCAGGCGGATCTTTTGGTGTCGGAAATTAAAGATCTGCCGGATGCGGTGATTCTCCCTGGAGGAATGCCCGGTTCAGCCAATCTCGGTGGCAGCTCTGAGGTGAAGGATCTGGTCATGCGCGCTGCGGAAGCGGGTAAGCTTTGTGCGGCAATCTGTGCGGCTCCGGTCCTGACGCTGGGGGCTTGGGGGCTTCTGGACGGACGTGACGCGACCTGTTTTCCCGGCATGGAAAATCAATTTCCGGCTTCAGTGCGGCCGCTTCAGGAGAGTGTAGTTGAAGACGGCAACTTTATCACCAGCCGCGGTGTGGGAACGGCGATGGCGTTTGCGTTGACGCTGGTTGCGCGCCTTGTCAGTCCGGAAGTTGCCGACGAGCACCGCAAACGCATGGTGGTTTCATAAACAAAATGGCTACCGATCTCTCCCGCGCCGTCGGGATCACCACGACAATTCCGATCGAGATTCCGCTTGCAGCGGGGCATGCGGTCACTGATCTGAACAATCTTTTCATCTCCGATCCGGACGCAAGCGGGCTTGTCACCTTCGCAGAGCGTGCCGGATTTCCGCAGAGCTCATGTGCGTGGATCAAAGGCCTGTACGGGACGATTCACCGCTATGGGATTAAACGCGTTGTCGGAGTCACTGAAGGCGACTGCTCGGATACCGGCTCACTTCTTGAAATTCTTGAATCGGAAAATATTGACGTCATTCCCTTCGGATTTCCGCGCGAGCGTGAGAGAGCTTTGTTGCAGACACGGATGCGGTCGCTGGCTTCCCATTTCGGCACCACACTCGATGCTGCACGTGAAAAGAAAATAGAGTTGGACAACGTGCGCAAACTGGCGGCTTCAATTGACCAATGCGCATGGCAGGACGCAACCGTTACCAGTTTTGAATTGTTTGACGCGCTGCTGTGCTGCTCGGACATGCTTTCGTCTGATCTGAATGCCTGCCGCAAAAAGCTGGGGTCGCTACTTGAGACCTTTGACCGGCGCAAAGCCGACGGTGGCGGACAGAGTAATCCGATCCGCCTTGGGTGCATGGGGGTTCCCACGATCTTATCCGACCTGTGGACGATGCTGGATGAGCGCGGTGCTCGGGTAGTGTATCATGAAACCCCGTATGAATTTTCCAGAATCTGTTCAATCGGATCGGATTTGGTGGATTCTTACCTCGACTTCAGTTATCCTTATGACATCTTCAGCCGCTGCGAGAGGGTGAAGAAGGAGATAGCAACCCGCCGGATCTCGGGCGTGATTCATTATGTGCAGAGTTTCTGCCACCGGCAGATTCAGGACCGGATCATCCGTGAGCGGCTCGGGGTTCCTGTATTGACTCTTGAGGG
>QKHZ01000132.1 GCA_003249795.1 bacterium
AAACAAAACACTATTGCTTTTCTCAAAAAAGAGATGGTACCAAACGCTTTGATAAAATCCTGGCGTGCTATGAAAACTGATTTCCCCCAAACGGTCAATCGCCTTCGCAGCCGCCGCAGCACCTTTGCCCAGCTTCAGAAACTCACCTGCAAACCGCTCTGTAAAATGAGTCAACTCCGCGCCCGTATTCCACGAATGTTCTGCACCATACGCTGTTTCTGTCCACGAGCATTCCATAAAATTGAAATGCCCGCGATCCCCCCACTCCGTGTTCAGAATCCCCAGCGCAGCATTTTTCTTCGCCGCATCAGCAAATCCGTGAATATTGGCACGTGACTGCGGAATCCGCGGAAAAAACGCAACATAGCTGCTCGTTGATGGGCATGCCATAAATGGCAACTTCGACTTCGCAAAATCCTTAATCGTCGAAAAACGGTGGTTATAATCATACCCCCAGTCCAACACAATAACGTCCTTTGGTAATTTTATGATCAGCTCTGGATATTTACGGATAATATCACCCCAGAACATCATCCGTTTTCCGTACTTTCCACAGAGTTCATAAAGACGGAGCAGATGTCGGACATACAACTCGCCTTTGCCAATTTTTTGGGCAAGCGCATAACTCTGCCCACACCCGAGGTCATACGTTTCATCGCAACAGACATTAAACCGGTTCGACCGGAAAAGCGGCAGGAACTCAGCAAACAATGAGTCAAGAAATTCATATGACTTGGGATTCGCTGGTGACAAACTCCAGCCGATATTGTTCAGCGCATGCTCAGACATCCCGTCAGTTTCATGGTAATTGCCTTTGCCAAAGTCTTCTGCAAGGTGATGAAACTCAGGATGCTTCAATACAGACGCCAAATGCCCAAAGGTTGAAAGAGACGGAACCAATTCGATCATATATTTGGCTGCATAATCATCAAGCGCAAGAATATCCTCTGCTGTCAGCGGGTTTGCGCCATTGCCGATCGAAGGGTGTGCACGAAATGAAAACGTATGCTCAATGTACAACTGCAGATGGTTGATTTTATACGATGAAAGCAGCCGGATCATCTCCTCGAACCGTGATCGAGTCGGCACTCGCCCGCGCGCAACATCATAATAGAACCCGCGATCGGCAAAATCAGGAGAGTCGTCGATTTGCATGCACGGCATTTTCCCGCCAGCAGACTGCCGAAGGATTTGCACAAAAGTCTGTGCCCCCCAGAACGCACCGCGCTGTGTCGCCGCCTCAATAATAACGTGCTGTTTTTTTGAACCTCCGATACCAAGTCTATAGCCTTCCACTTCAAGCTTGGCATTTTTTACAAACAGGATTTCATAAGAAACACCACTGGCCGCTGCCAGAATCCGGCTACCCGCAAGATGATCTTGCACAAGTCGGGCAGCCCCTACCCATTTATAATCCGGTACCCCAATTGACAGACGTGACGGCAAAATACAGTAACCTTGAATATTCTTGCATTTCTTTGGCTGAGGAATCAAAGCAAGTGACATTGTGTACGCCTCCGATAAGATTATTAAAATACCATTGATTTTCGTTAATTTCCTCGTATTACTAAAAACATACCACACACACAAAGGCGATACCATGGTCGATTCAATCAGTAACCTTGAATATTCGCTCATCGAATCATTTGCATCTCGCCCCTGCCACCACGGCAAAGGACCGGAAACATTGACAGCAGTAGCGAACCGGTTAGGACTCTGGATCTTCGCCGCCCAAATCAGTGCCCTATCTTCAGACGGAATTGATCTCTACAAAAGTGTCCGGCGTGAATTCGGCTTCTATTCACTTTGCCATGTTTTTGGTGGCGGCGGTATCCACTGGACAGAATCAAACGGGCTTCATCCAGTCACCCGAGGCGATATTGTAATCAGCCTTCCCAATCACCCGCATATCTATGGAGCCAGGAGCGGTGAAGTTTGGCAGGAGGACTGGATCGCATTTTGCGGCCCGCGCGCTGATGAGTTAGTTAATGGTGGATTGCTGCACGACGGTTTGATTAAAAATGCATTGAATACGCGAAGAGTACGCGATATCGCCCGTCTCGCCCAAACACAGACAACAGAGGGACAGCTGCGTGCAGCTGTATTATTGGAGATGCTGCTGGTTGACCTGTTTCTTGAAAAATCGGGGCAGCATGCAGAAGGTTCAGCCTTACTCGTCCAGTCCCTTGCCGCAGAGATCGAATCATACCCCGAGCGAGACTGGAAGCTGCTACAGATGGCTGCCCAAACACGCCTCAGCCAAAGCCATTTACGCCGGCTTTTTGTCAAACAGATGGGACTATCACCACAGGCATATGTCGAGCAAAAAAGAATGGCGCGAGCATGCCGACTGCTCAACGAAACAAACTGGCTGATCGAAAAGATTGCGGAAGCAGTAGGCTATTCAGATCCCTTTTATTTTTCCACCTGTTTTCGCAAATCTTTCGGGATCAGCCCCAGCAGCTACAGGAAAGTCACCCGCCTCGGCAGACAATCTCTACGGCAGGACATGAACGCCTTCGAATCATGACCCCTAAAAATATCCTGCCCCAGAAAAGAGACAGGATATTTGCCTCGTTTTTTGTGGATCCGTATATTTCGCTGCAATCACCAAAAACGCGGGTCAGCTTGTTGCAGCAGGACGGAACAAACGGATTCGTTCCGACCCGCGCGTCGCGTGAAGTAAAAA
>QKHZ01000015.1 GCA_003249795.1 bacterium
CATACAGAAATGCTGAGAGTGCGCCAATAATAAATCCGGCCAGTAGAATCTGCGGACGTGCTTTGATCGGGGATTGAATCTTTGTTCTGCTCTTTTTACCTCTTGCCACGGCTCGGGCTCCTTACTGGTTACACAGTCGTCTTTGGGCTGATTTCTTGCCGATACCCTCTCACGCACTAATACATATTATAGAAACGGGTTCGTTAAGGAAAAACGCCCCTGTTGATACCATCGTCTGACCGCCGGATCCTCTTCAGGATGATTTGGACATTTTCGCGTCAACTTTATCCGGAAGGATCGCCGTATTTTTTCGTCGTTTTTTTGCATTGATACGAAATGGTGCCTTCCAACGGTTGCAGTTGATGTTCGTTTTGATAACGGCATGATGGATAATATGTTGTGAGGAAACAAGTAAAGGAAGTGTCAACTTTAATCGGAAATGTCCGGAATGGGCGATTTTTCCTGCCATAATATTTTCTTGACAGTTGCGGGGGTGGGGCGTAGGGTTTGATCTCCCGGTGTATTTGGTAAATGCACCCATGGGTTTATATTGAATGTTGGTTGCTTTTGTTAGGAGACAGGAACATGGCCGTTCCAAGACATAAAACGTCTAAAGCGAAGAAAAACTCGCGTCGTGCCCATCACGCAATGACCGCCTCGAATACCTCAGAATGCCCCCGTTGCAATGCGGCAAAGCTTCCGCACCGCGTCTGTGGCAACTGCGGTTACTACAAGGACGAGAAGAAAGTCGAAGTGGCGAGCCTCTAAAAATGCGTGTGGCTATTGACGCCATGGGCAACGACCAGGGCGCGACTCCGATTATTGACGGTGTCAAACAGTTTCTGAGCACGTACAGCGACACGTCCCTCATTTTGGTTGGACGTCCCGATGTTGTACGCACGGAACTTGCCCGGGTAGGCTTGAGCGAAGGCGAAAAAATCGAACTTGTGGAAGCGTCTCAGGTAATGGAGATGAAAGACAAGGTCGCCAGCCTTCGGGAAAAGAAAGACAGCTCCATCGTCCGTCTGGTTGAGACGGTCAAGGCCGGTAAGGCCGACGCGATGGTGGCGCTGGGGAACACCGCCGCTGCGGTTGGTGCAACGACTTTGGGGCTACGGCACTTAAAAGGGGTTAAGCGCTCCGGAATAGCCGTGCCGCTGCCGTCGCGCAAGGGCGTGTGCGTGGTTATCGACATGGGAGCCAACACTGCTGCCAAGCCTGAACATTTGATGGCGTATGCAGTAATGGCTTCGATCTACGCAGAGCACGTTCTGGGGGTCAAAAACCCGTCGGTTGGTCTGCTTAATGTCGGTGAGGAAGCTGGCAAAGGCAACGAGTGGTTGCGGCAGACATATACGATGCTGGAGACGGCGCCGGTCAATTTCTTGGGCAACGTCGAAGGGCATGATATTTATGAAGGTGCCTGTGACGTTGTCGTGTGTGACGGGTTTGTCGGAAATGTCGTGCTGAAGGCCAGTGAGGCGCTTGCTTCGACGATTTCGTTATGGCTGAAAGAGTCGCTGCTGAGCAGTGTGATCAGCAAGTTCGGCGCCGTGTTCTGCCAGGGTGCGTTTAAGAAGTTGAAGAAGCGCATCAATTACGAGAGCTATGGCGGTGCGCCGCTTCTGGGTGTCAATGGCATCTGCATCATCGGCCACGGACGCAGCAGCGCGAATGCGGTATACAATGCGCTTCGGGTGGCTCGGGAGAGTGTCATCGTCGGGCTGAATAACCTGATCAGTGAGAAGTTGGTCGAGACCCAGCGTGAGCTTGAGTTGCACCCGATTGATTCAAACGATAACTGTGCTCAGCCGCAGGCGGTGTAACAAGCCTGTTTCCGGATTGAGCCAGATCGAACATACTGAAATGCGGTAACGGATTGCGGTTGGCTGCCAAACCTGAAGCCCTCGGGCGTTGTATGAAGGGATTGGCTTTCGTGTGGGAGTGCCTGTGATTTCCTTTTACGGGTATGATTCTGCCGGCCCCGTGCAAGAGTTAGAGGAAGAGAACGAACAATGAATGTATCCAGCATGCCGACGCTTCGCAAAGTCAAAATTGCAGGCACAGGCAGCTATCTTCCTGAGAAACGTCTGACCAACGCGGATCTGGAAAAACTGGTTGAAACAAATGATGAGTGGATTGTTCAGCGCACCGGAATGCACGAGCGCCGTGTAGCAGCAGACGATCAGGCAACAAGCGACCTTGCGCTTGAGGCTTCAAAGAAGGCGATTGAATCAGCCGGATTGACCGCGCAGGATATTGATATGATCATGGTCGGTACGGTGACGCCGGACACGGTTTTCCCGTCAACCGCCTGTATTTTGCAACATAAGCTCGGAGCGCGGATGGTGCCGGCGTTTGATCTGGCCGCAGCGTGTTCGGGATTTATCTATGCGCTGTCGATGGCGCGTACCCAGATCGCCAGTGGTGCGATGAACAATATTCTGGTTGTCGGCGCGGAAGTACTGACGCGTGTGACCAACTATGAAGACCGCGGCAGTTGCATCCTGTTCGGCGACGGTGCAGGGGCGGCGGTTCTGACACCGGCTACGGATGAGACCAGTTATATCGTCGATACGCATATGGCTGCTGACGGCAGTGGTGGCGAGATGCTGATCCTACCCGGCGGCGGGTCGCGTCATCCGGCCACGCACGAGACGATTGATCAGAAAATGCACTACATGGTCATTCACGGCCGTGCGGTGTTTAAAGAAGCGGTTTCGACGATTGTGCGGCTGGTGGACGAGTCGTTGACCCGTTGCCACCTGCAGCGTGAAGATATCAAGATGGTGATTCCGCACCAGATGAATGCGCGGATCATTGAAAGCGCGGCTTCGCGGCTGGATATTCCGATGGACAAGATTTTCATCAATCTTGACAAGTACGGCAATACCTCGGCGGCGACGATTCCGATCGCATTGGACGAAGCGGCCCGTCAGGGCGTGATCCAGCGTGGCGACCTGATCGCGCTGGTGACCTTCGGCGGTGGTTTGACATGGGGTTCGTCGCTGATCCGGTACTAAGCTGGCGCAGGAAAATGTGGTCGGCCTGAAACAGAGAACTGAGCGCGGGCGGCATGTGGGTGCCGAAATGCGCAGAAACTTTGGGGTAAGAGGTAAGAGAGAAGCGGGGAACGGCGAAATGAGTAAACCAGGCGGATTTCTTCTCTTTCCGGGCCAGGGAGCCCAGAAGGTTGGTATGGCCAAGGATGTGGTTGACCTTGGCGGGCACGCAACGGCGCTGTTTGAGGAAGCCAGTGAGATTCTCGGTTTTGACCTTGGCAAGATGGTGTTTGAGGGTGATGAAGAAACGTTGGCGCGCACCGAAAACTGCCAGCCTGCGCTGCTGGTGGCAAGCCTTGCGTTGCTCGAGACCATGCGCGAACGGGTCGGTCTTCAGATTACAGGTGCAGCAGGCCTGAGCCTTGGCGAATATACGGCTCTGGTGGCGTTGGATGTGATTGACTTTGCCGATGCGGTTCGTCTGGTACGCACGCGCGGCGAGTTGATGGAAGAAGCCGGTCGCGGTAAAGACACCGGCATGGTTTCGGTGATCGGCCTTGAGGATGCGAAGGTCGAAGAGGTTTGCAAGCAGGCCGCCAGCGAAGGTGTGATCGTTCCGGCTAACTACAACTGCCCCGGACAGCTCGCCATCAGCGGTGAGAAAAAAGCGCTGGAAAAGGTGATTGAACTCGCCAAGGCTGCTGGTGCAAAACGCGCGCTGCCGCTGAATGTCAGCGCGGCGTTCCACAGTCCGATCATGGAACCGGCACGTGCGAAACTGGCTGCGATTCTGGCCGACGTTCCGCTGCATGAGCCTTCGGGCCGGTTTATTAATAATGCGGATGCGGCGGAGTTGTCCGACCCTGAAGCGATTCGCGAGTCGCTGGCCCGCCAGCTTGTCAGCCCGGTGCGCTGGACGCGCTCGATGCAGACGTTGACGCAGTCGGGCGAGATGGTTTTCTTCGAAGTCGGTCCCGGCAAGGTCTGCTCGGGACTCATGAAGCGGATCTGCCCTGAGGCGGTGGTCAGCAGCATCTCGAATCTTGGTGATATTGAAGCGCTCGCCTGAGAAAGATGCTGGTTTCTCTTTGGCCTTTGATGAAAAGGCAGGGGGATGTATGGCTTGTCTGAAGCGGCGCTTGTGTAAAAGCAAATAAACCGGGATAACCGGACGTAAACGAGAAACAGAAAAAACGAAACGATAGAAGAGAGAGTGAGGGGATTCGATGAAGGGTAAGACGGCAATTGTCACTGGTGGTGCGCGCGGGATTGGGGAAGCGATCGCCCGTAAGCTGGCATCACTTGGTGCGAATATTGTGATCTGGGATGTGATGGAAGAGTCCGCCAATGAGACGGCTGGCAAGATTGCATCTGAATTTGGTGTGAAAGCTGCGGGCGCTGCGGTGAATGTGACTGACTCCGCTGCGGTCGACGCAGGGATTGCAAAAGTAAAAGACGATTTCGGAAGCGTTGACGTTCTGGTGAACAACGCAGGTGTTACGCGCGACAACCTGATGATGCGCATGAAGGATGAGGACTGGGATCTGGTTCTGAACATCAACCTCAAGGGCGTATTCCTCTGCACACGCGCGGCAACCAAGGTAATGAGCAAGCAGCGTTCGGGTGCGATTGTGAACATCGCGTCTGTTGTCGGCATCATGGGTAACGCTGGTCAGGCAAACTACTCGGCAAGTAAAGCCGGTGTCATCGGCCTGACCAAGACGACGGCGAAGGAATTCGCCAGCCGTGGCGTTCGCGTGAATGCGGTTGCTCCGGGCTTCATCCAGACGGCGATGACCGACAAGCTGTCGGACGCGGCGCGCGATGCGATGCTGGCACAGATTCCGCTGGGTGGTTTCGGTCAGCCTGAAGACGTTGCCAAGGCTGTGGCATTTCTTGCTTCCGAAGAAGCCGGATATGTCACCGGTCAGGTCATCAAGGTCGACGGCGGCATGGTGATGTAAATGCAGTACACGGTTTTGGCCGTGTTTGGATAAAAACGGTTAGAGAGATCTAACGAGGGACATTTCAGATATCACAAACAATAGGGTTTTGGGTATCGGTAAACTTGGGAAAGGGATTGACAATGGATAAGAACGAAGTTCTGGCGAAGGTGACCGACATTATCTGCGAACAGCTGAACGTATCGCGTGACAAAGTAAGCGAACCGACCTCGTTTGTTGACGACCTTGGCGCTGACTCGCTGGATATCGCTGAACTCGTCATGGAATTCGAAGACGAATTCGATATCAATATTCCGGAAGACGAAGAAGGCATCAAGACGGTTGGCAATGCAGTCGATTTCATCATGAAAGCGAAACAGTAACCAATGGCAAAGACATTGACACCCCGTCGGGTTGTCGTGACCGGTTTGGGCATGGTCACCCCCGTGGGAATCGGAACCGAAGAATCGTGGGATGCCCTGATTGCCGGCAAGTCCGGCGCGGCGGAGTTGACGCTTGTTGACCATAAGGACTTTCCGGTCCATATCGGTTGCGAAGTAAAAGACTTCGACGAAACCCGGTGGATCGATAAGCGCGAAGCCCGTCGACTCGACCGTTTTACGCACTTTGCAATTGCATGTAGCGACATGGCTGTGAAGGATGCGGGGTTGGATTTGTCTGCCCTGAATCTGGAACGGTGCGGTGTGGTGTACGCCAGCGGTATCGGCGGTATCCGCTCGATCGAAGAGCAGCTTTTGCGCTATGCGGAAAAGGGGCCCAGCCGGATCAGTCCGTTTACGATTCCGCTTCTGATGGTTAATTGCGGCTCAGGCAGCATTGCCATCCGTTTCGGATTCAAAGGCGTTAACTACGCGCCTGTGACGGCCTGCGCATCGGCGTCTCATGCTCTGGGGTTGGCACTGCGTCACATCCAGTGGGGTGAGGCGGACGTGATGATCAGCGGCGGTTCCGAAGCGGGGATCGGTATTCTCGGCCTTGGCGGTTTCAGCAATATGAAAGCGCTTTCGACCCGGAATGACGACCCGCTGCATGCAAGCCGTCCGTTTGATAAAGACCGCGACGGTTTTGTCATGGGCGAGGGTGCCGGTGCTGTGGTCCTTGAAGAGCTTGAACACGCCAAGGCGCGTGGTGCAACGATCTATGCCGAGTTTTTAGGCTACGGCATGACCGACGATGCGCACCACATTACCGCTCCGCTGGAAACAGGCGAAGGTGGTGCCCGCGCACTCAAGATCGCTCTTGAGGATGCCGGAATTACTCCGGATCAGGTCGATTACATCAATGCGCACGGTACGTCAACACCGTACAATGATGCCTCGGAAACGGCGGCAATCAAGGAAGCGTTTGGCGAAGAAGCTGCGCGCAAGGTCTCGATCAGCTCGACCAAGGGTTCGACCGGACACTTGCTCGGGGCAGCCGGTGGCGTCGAGTTCGGGATTGCGGCGATGGCGATCAAGCACAACCTGATTCCGCAGACGATCAACTACACGACGCCGGATCCTGTGTGTGACTTGGATTACACGCCCAATGCTCCGAAGAAGCGTGAGATCCGTTACGCCATGTCGAGTTCACTCGGCTTCGGCGGGCATAACTGCACGTTGTGCATCGGCCGGTATGACGGCTAATTGAATCAAGCGGCCTCCCTTCCGCTTGTGCGGGGGGGAGGTTTTTTTTTGCCTGTAGCCCGGGGTTTCATGACGCGCGCCTGATTGAAATTTTGGGGAAGAACAATGGATTGCCGGCTCCGTCATGCTCTGTTTGCGTGAAAACTGATTCACGTGAGGACGAGGATGCAAGAACGGTAGCGGCCCAGTTGTCCGCCCGCGGGATTCTTGCGGAAAATGGGAGAGCCCCGGCGAGTTAAGGAAGCGGCCTCGTGCAGATCGCTGTATGCGTCAAGCAGGTGCCGGACACGGCAGACATCCGTATTCACCCGGAAACAAATACATTGATCCGGGACGGGGTCGATGCCATCCTGAACCCGTTTGATGCCTATGCGATTGAAGAGGCATTGCGACTGCGTGACCGCTTGGGCGAGGCAACCGTTACGGCCGTGACGATGGGGCCCAAGCAGAGTGAAGCTGTGTTGCGACAAGCTCTGGCGATGGGCGCAGACGATGCGGTTCTCTTATCTGATCGCGCGTTTGCCGGTGCCGATACATGGGCGACAAGCCTGACGTTGTCGGCAGCGCTGAAAAAACTGAATGCAAAAATTATCCTCTGCGGCAAGCAGGCCATTGACGGTGATACCGCACAAGTCGGCCCTGCGATTGCCGCTCATCTGGGATTCTCTCAGGTAAGTTATCTCACAAAAGTGATAGATATTTCTGGCGACTGCCTGAGGGTAGAGCGTTTGCTTGACCATGGCCGCGAGACGGTTCAGGTTCCGGTGCCGACGGTGATGACCGTTGTGCGTGAGCTGAACAATCCACGGGTTGCGACGCTCAATGCTTTGCGGCAGGCGCGGAACAAGCCGATTCCCTGCTGGACATCGCAAGATCTGCTGCTCAATGCGGAAGAGATCGGGTTGCCCGGTTCGCCGACCGAAGTGCGGGAGATCTTTTCGCCCGAGGTGCGCGGACGTGCCGAGATGATTCAGACGCAGTCTATTGAACAGGCGGTGACGCTGTTGATGCAGCGGCTTGGGCAGTTGCCGGGGGAGGACCGTCCATGAACCGGTTGATTGTCAATGACGCTGCCTGTATCGGCTGCGGCGAATGTATCGAGATCTGCCCGTTTGGTGCGCTGTCGCTACAGGCAGACAAGGCGGTTGTCAACGACAACTGTGCGCTGTGTGGCGCATGTGTTTCGCACTGCGCGTACAATGCCTTGACCTTGCACAAATCCAGTCAGCATGGGACACCGCATCCGGATTCGTGGCGCGGGGTCTGGGTGTTTGGGGAGATGATTGACGGCGTGTTGCAGCCGGTGGTGTATGAACTGATCGGCGAGGGGCGAAAACTTGCCGATGTTGCGCGCGAACAGCTTTGTGTCGTTATTTTTGGCAATGACACCGATGATGTGTGTGATGAAGTTTTGGGCTATCCTGTTGACCGGGTGCTGCAGATTGATGCGCCGGATTTTTCCGTGTATGA
Source organism: bacterium (assembly GCA_003249795.1). Lineage (GTDB taxonomy): Bacteria > Planctomycetota > SZUA-567 > SZUA-567 > SZUA-567 > SZUA-567. The sequence goes on from QKHZ01000015.1 coordinate 8,062, forward strand.
ACCGGGGCTCGTTTCGGCTGCGCTGACGGCATTGATTCAAAAATATAAACCGTCTGTGATGTTGGCGGGGGCAACGGCAATCGGGCGCGAGTTGATGCCGAGAGTCGCGACATTTTGCCATACGGGGCTGACGGCGGACTGTACGGAGCTGGCTATCGGTAGCGACAGGCTTCTGGAGCAGACACGCCCTGCGTTTGGAGGCAATATCATGGCGCGGATTCTGTGTCCGCATCACCGGCCGCAGATGGCAACGGTTCGGCATAAAGTATTCCGTCCGGCACTGGCGCGGTCTGCGACGTCGCCGCGGGGTGTGGTCGAGCGCGTGGTTTTGCCTGCAGGATGGGAACCCGCGCCGTCGGCACGTCTGACGCGTACCGCATTCCAAAAGCTTGTCGGAGAGGTGAATCTCGCTGAGGCGGATGTGGTTGTCTGCGGCGGAATCGGAATGGGCAAGCCTGAGAACTTCAAATTGCTGGAAGAGCTTGCAGCGCTTCTGGGCGGGACGGTCGCTGCAACGCGCGCGGCGGTTGACCGGGGATGGATGCCGCATGAGCGTCAGGTCGGGCAGACCGGCCGGACGGTTGCGCCGGGATTATATATCGCTTGTGGTATCAGCGGTGCGGTACAGCATGTGGTGGGAATGCGCGCCTCGCAAAAGATCGTGGCAGTCAACCATGATCCTGAAGCGCCGATTTTTAATGAGGCCACTGTCGGGATTGTGGGCGACAGCGTCCAGGTCGTTTCCGAGTGGATCAGGCAGTTGAAGGCATGTGGCGGAGAGCGTTCATGAGTGGATGGCTTTCCAGATTTTTCACGCAGGAGCCGGTGACTCCGGTTTCGCGAGTGCAGCCGGATAGAGCGGTTACCCGTGCGGATGAGACGTATGAAAAAGATGGCGCGCATTACGAATTCGAGCAGCCGTTTTTGTGGGCGGAGATCCCGCATATCCATACGCGGCACAGTGGTCTCACGCGCGGGGGCAACCCAGATCTGTATAAAAACAGCCTTGATTATGCCCTGATGCGGTGGGGCGGAAAAATTGCGGCAAACGGGCTTTCGGCGTTGGTTCTGGGTACAGAATCGCATCCGGATGCAGCCGAGTGGCTGGCGGCATGTGGTCGATTTGATAAGATTGTCATTCTCGATCATAACGAAGCGATGCTGCGCGGAATTGTGGCAAAACGCCTTGCCGGAGTGGAGTGTCTGCACGGTGAATTGTCAGCAGTGTCGGTTCCGGCCGGCGAGTTTGATTTGATTGTAACTGATTACGCACTACAGGGTTGTCAGGATGTGACGCTGGTGGTGTCGCTATTGCAGGAGCGGTTGAAGCGTGGGGGGCTGCTGGTTGCGCGTGAGTATACAGGCCCTTCCCGTTTTCAGTATACGCCGATCCAGATGAAGCTGGCCGAGGCGCTGTTTTCGCTGCTTCCGGACAAGCTCAGGCGTGATAATCGGGCGCGGATGCGTGATCAGGTGGTTCGTCCCGGTTTATCGGAGGCGATGAATCATGACCCGAATAATGCCGTGAATTCCGATTCTGTACTGGCGGAATTGCGAAAACGGTTTAAAATCTTGGAATCTGTGCCGTTAGGGGGGACGCTGCTGGCTCCACTGCTGGCTGGGCTTGCTGACGGCTTTGCTGCCTCCGATGAAGTGGCTGGGTTGCTGGACACCCTGATGGATGTCGAGATGCGCCTGATTGATGGTCAGGCAATTCCGAGCGATTACTTTTTTCTGATCGCCCGGCATCCGGCGTCGTGACTTTATAGGCGGGGCATGGCGGCAGGATGAAACTGTAAGACGAATAAAACGAATGGTTTTTATTGATAAAGGGTGGGAGTAGATATGACAGTTGCAGCGATTGTGGGACTCCAGTGGGGTGATGAAGGCAAGGGCAAGATCGTGGATTTTGCCGGTGAGGGTGCGGAGCTTGTCGTCCGTTGTCAGGGCGGTTCAAACGCTGGGCACACGGTTGTCATTGCCGGTGAAATTTATAAGCTTCATCTGATCCCGTCGGGCATCCTGCGTCCGAATGTGACGGCCGTGATCGGTAACGGCGTGGTGCTTGATCCGATCAAGACGATGGCGGAGATCAAG
>QKHZ01000002.1 GCA_003249795.1 bacterium
AAGTCTGAACGCGCATATCTCCTCGACCTATCGTTTCGACGCCTTCAGCCACGGTTTTGTTGAAATCCTCGCCGCCGAACAGACACGTGACGGCGGCACCTGGTTTCAGGGGACCGCAGACGCCGTGCGTCAGGCTTGGATGCATATCAACGACAACCCCAGCGACCGCATCCTGATTCTTTCGGGCGACCACCTCTACCGCATGAATTACCGTGACTTTGAACGGGTTCATTCCGACAATAAGGCTGACGTGTCAATCGCAGTCCAACCGGTCACCCGCGAAGAAGCGCCGGAACTCGGGCTTCTGAAAGTCGATGGAACCGGCCGGATTATCCAGTTTGCGGAAAAACCATCTACCCCAGAAGCGCTTGCCGAGATGGAAGTCGATACCACCGCCTTCGGCCTCAGCCCTGCGGAAGCCAAACGTCGCCCGTTCCTTGCAAGTATGGGTATTTACCTGTTCAATACGCCGGTGATGAATGAAGTTCTCAAGGCGGATCCGAAACAGACCGACTTCGGCAAGCACATCATCCCGCAGGCGATTGAAGAGCGCAAAGTGCAGGCTTACTGCTTCGACGGCTACTGGGCTGACATTGGTACTGTTGCCGCTTTCTATCAGGCAAACATGGATCTGGTGCAGGCATTGCCGCGCTTCAACCTGTTTGATTCGATGATGCCGATCTATACTCACCCGCGCAATCTGCCGTGTGTGAAACTGAACCGTGCATCTGTTGAAGGCGCGCTTCTGGCAGAAGGATGTATCATTGACGGCGGCATGGTGCGCGATGCGATCCTCGGCGTGCGTACACTGGTCAAGCCGGGTGCAACAATTGAGCGATCCTACATCATGGGCGCAGACTTTTATCAGGAAGGCAATGATCCGCGTCCGTGCATCGGCATCGGTGAGGGGTCGTATATTAAAAACGCCCTGATTGACAAGAATACTTCGATCGGCCGTGGCGTTCAGCTGGTCAACCGCGAAAATGTCGAAACCTATGACGACCCCGAAGGCCGTTTTTACGTTCGCGACGGAATTTTACTGACCGTTAAAAATGCAGTCATCCCCGATGGCTTTGTGTTCTGAGGACAACTGCCGCCTATGAATGATACGTCAGCGCGTCTGCGCCAAACGTTTCTTGACCTGATCACGATTCCGTCACCGTCCCGTAACGAGCGGGCGGTGGCGGATTTTTTGTGTAGTCGCCTGAGCCAGCTTGGCTACACGGCACACGAAGATGAAGCCGGCAGCACCTTCGGCGGAAACTGCGGCAATCTTATCGTTACGGTTGACGCGACTGTAGATGCCCCATCCCTTTTTATCGCCGCACACATCGATACCGTTGAAATCGGAGACAAGCCGATCACGCCGGTTCAGGACGCAGAAGATTCTGATATTTTACGCAGCGATGGCAGCACGATTCTAGCCGCCGATGACAAGGCGGGAGTCGCCGCAATCCTTGAATTTTTGCAACAACTGAATGAAGCCCCGATCCCACACGGCAAACTGATCATCGTCTTCAGCGTTGGCGAAGAGATCGAACTGCAAGGTGCGCGTGCCTTAAGCAAGGGCCTTCTGCAGGGCTGCGAGATGGGGCTTGTCTTTGATCATGGCAATCCTGACGAAGTCGTTATCGGTGCGCCGACAAAGTTGGCGCTTGATATCACAATCCACGGCATCGGAGGCCACGGGGCATTTCCCGCAAAGCGCGTCAACGCTGCCAAAGCTCTTGCTAAAGGTCTGGCAAACGTCAACCTCGGCCAGCTCGATTCGTGTTCGACAGCTAACCTCGGGCTGATGAAAGCGGGTACGGCGATTAATGTCATTCCGGATATTGCGACCGCAGAAATTGAAATCCGCAGCCATTGTCCAAAGCGATTGAACCAGCACTTGAACGAAACGCTCGAAGCCATCCGCGAAGGTGCTGAACAGACGCAGACGGTTTGCATCAATGACGATGGCTCTGAAACAATTCTTAAAGCAAGTGCTGAAACGCACGCGACGACATGTTATGAAGCATTCCGTTGTCAGGAAGACGATCCGGTTGTTCTGCGGGCGTGTGCCGCTATCCGTGCGCGCGGCGGGGAACCGAAAACGGTTATCGCACAGGGCGGCTTTGATGCCAGTATCTGGAACCAGACAATTCCTGTTGTCGTCACCGGCTCGGGCATGCACGGTGCGCACAGCTTGAATGAATATGCGGATATGAGGGAAATGATGCAGGGCGTCGAAACGCTGAAACAATGGGTTAATGCCAACTTACCGGTAACCTGTGGTCTCGGGTGCTAACAGTTTAATCAAATACAAATATTGATTTCACAACAAACCGGCTACACTGTTCTTCAGCGCGAAAACGATTTACACGCGGTAAATGAAGCGGAGTGGCGAAGACACGTCGGATAAAGAACAGAACAATCACGGCGCGATTGAAAAAAGGAGAAGAGCGTGGGTAAGAAAAAAGCCAAGTGTATCGGTATCCTCACTTCTGGTGGTGACTGTCCAGGCCTTAACGTCGCTATTCGTGGCGTGGCAAAAGCGGCAATGCAGCAGCACGGCATGAAGGTTATCGGTATTCTTGACGGTTTCCGCGGGCTTGTCGAAAACCGCACCATGCGGCTTGATCAGGCTGCTGTCAGCGGAATTCTTACCCGTGGTGGGACGATCCTCGGTACCAGCCGCGACAAGCCGCACAAAATGCCAATGGGCGGAGAGCTTCGCGACATGACCGCCGTTGCTGTTGAAAACGCGCAGCGGCTTCAGCTTGACTGCCTTGTCTGCCTTGGTGGCGGCGGTACGCAGAAAAACGCTTACCACCTTTATAAAGAAGCCGGTTTGAATGTTCTGACGCTTCCCAAGACAATCGATAATGATGTCTTTGGTACGGATATCACATTTGGATTTGATACGGCCATGACGATTGCGGCAGAAGCAATTGACCGTTTGCACACAACTGCTACCAGTCATCACCGGATTATTGTCTGCGAAATCATGGGGCATAACTCGGGCTGGCTGCCGCTGGGCGCCGGTATCGCAGGGGGTGCGGATGTGATCCTGATCCCTGAAATTCCGTATGATTTGAATGTCGTGGCAGAACACCTGCTTGAGCGCCAGCACAGCGGAAAGCGTTTCTCGCTCATCGCAGTCGCTGAAGGCGCCATCTCAAAAGACGAAGCTAAAGCGCTTGAAGCCAGTCTCGAAAAAGGCAAAAAGAAAAAGAAGAAGAAAGATAGCGAATCGGTAAAAGCAGACGAGGTCGGCGGTGTGCATCTGGTTCAGGAGCCGATGGCAAGCCGTCTTGCTAGAAGCCTGCAGCACCTGACCGGAATTGAGGCCCGCGTAACATCACTGGGCCACGTTCAGCGCGGCGGTATCCCCAGTGCCAACGACCGGTTGCTCTGCACACAGTTTGGAACAACAGCAGCGCGTCTTTTGGCGGAAGGCCAGTTTAACGTGATGGTCGCCAAGCGCGGTATGGAGTGCCTGCCGGTACCGCTGAAAGAAATCGCAGGGCGTCGTAAAGACGTTCCGCTTGACCATGCGTGGGTGCTCTCCGCGCTTGATGTCGGCTCATGCCTTGGTGCAAAGCTGTAGGCACCGGGCTTGTTTTTTGCGTGAGAATTAATCGATCCGGCTGCAAGTAAAAATGCCTGCAGCCGGATTTTATTTGAACAGGATCAAGTTATGACATTACCTTGCGGGCAGAAAGTATGTCTTGTTACCGGAGCGGCTCAGGGAATCGGGCGCAGTATTGTGTTCAATCTCGCAAGTGCCGGATGGGCGGTTGTTGCTGTTGATAATGATGAAGAGGCGGGAAACGATCTGCTTTCTCAACAGGCGGTCAAGGATAAGCCGGTTGTGTTCCTGCACGCTGACCTTGCTGATGCCGATACGCCTGAAAAATCGATAGCGCTTGTTCAAACCAGATTCGGCCGTCTTGACGGATTGGTCAATAATGCCGGATTCATGGGAACCAGGCTGAAGATCGGTCAGGTCACGCGCAGTGACTGGCATAATGTAACAGCGGTCAATCTCGACGGCACATTTTTCATGACACAGGCGGCAGAGCCTCTTCTGAGAAAAGCACAGGGCGCGATTGTCAATATCGCCTCCACGCGCGCATTCCAGTCGGAGGCAAACACTTTTTCCTACAGCGCAACCAAAGGGGCGGTTGTTTCGTTGACGCATGCGCTTGCTGTCAGTCTTGGCCCCGATATCCGCGTAAACTGCATCAGCCCCGGGTGGATTGAAACCGGTGACTGGCAAAAGCCATCCAGTGCGTGTACTCCTCAGCATTCTGATGAAGACAGAGCCCAGCATCCTGTCGGCCGTGTCGGTCAGCCCAATGATATTGCTGCTATGGTTTCGTTTTTACTCTCACCCGATTCCGGTTTTATTACAGGCCAGAACCTCACCATTGACGGCGGCATGACCAAGAAAATGATCTATGTTGAATGATTTTCTAACTTGCCGAAACTGATTTAAAAAACCATCAACTAAAATCGTAAAAAACGCGTTGACTTTCATCTGTATGCTGCCTACAATAGCACGAATCAGCATCTATATCAGCTGAATAAACACACGTAACTCGCAACAGGCAACATCGAACGACAGCTTCACAGCAACACTCGATACCGCATCATCATGATAATATTGAAACAAGATTCTCCGGTTCGGTTTTCAATTGAAACAGGCTGGAGCGGAAACGATATTTATAAATTGAAACAACGAGAGAGCACGGCTTGATCGCCTGTCATGCAGGCATACTTCGAGACGAGGGGGGCAAGCCCCGGGGGGGATGACGGACAGTTCGGCTGTCCGTCACTTTTTTATCCCTGCCTTCCTATTTCGCATTTCCGTTTCTTTATCCTTCAAAACATGCGTAACCCAATGTCGAAAACGCCGACAAGAGAGCACCATATACCTAAAAGTGAAATATAATACACATATCTATTTGATTAATATAGTTTTGTCGGCTATTGTATACTGTATGGACCAAGAGAATCCTATAGCGATTTTTTACGTAAGTTGAAAAGAAAGACTGGATGATGAATACCAAAACGGATTTACACCGGTTTGATGATCAAGTTGCTGAACTCGATAAGATGCTGCAAAATCAGCCGCCGGCTCCTGGGGGAATTCTACTCTACGGCAGTTCGACAATGGCTAACTGGCGCGCAGACGATATGTGTTACAAGCAACTGGCGCCGCTTCCGATCACAAACACAGGATTTGGCGGATCAACTGCCGAGGAAGGGCTTTACTTCTATCATCGTCTCGTCAAACCCGTCAAGCCTTCGGTCATTGCGTATTACGAAGGCGCCAACGACCTTCAGAACAGATACAACGCCGTTGAAGTATTAGACATGTCTCATCGGTTTTTTGAATGGTGCAGGCAAGACTTTCCTGGCGTCCGTTTTGTCATTGTTCCGATCAAACTTTCACCGGGACTAAACATTTCCTTTCTGGAAGGACGCCGGTGTAACGAGTTGTTTGCCGAATACGCTCGTAACTACGACGACACGTCGATTGTCGATGTCGCGCCGCTTCTGTATGACGAGCGCGGCGAGCACCGCACCGAGATCTATGTTGAGGACAAACTGCACCACAACCAGCGCGGTTATGAGATGCTGGCGGAGATCCTGAAACCAGAACTTGAAAAACAGTACAACCGCTAATCCGTTATTAAAATAGAGAAAAGGAAGGAAACAATCTCATGCAACAACATCTACGTATTCTGAGTGTCATGATGCTGACTCTGGTCAGTATTTTTGCTTTTACAAAAACAGCTTCGGCAGAAGACGCACCGAAAAAGATCACATATGAAACCAAGAAAGATATCTATTACCTTGATGTGGAGGAGGAAAAAGCCGACGACTATATGAAATCCCAGTGCCGGCTGGATATCTACTGGCCAAATGAACTGAAAGACTGCCCCGTTGTCATCTGGCTGCACGGTGGCGGACTTACTGGCGGCAAGAAGTCAATTCCGGGTGAACTTAAGAACAGGGAAATGGTGATCGTCGGCGTAGAATACCGGCTTTCGCCCAACGTCAAATGCCCGACTTATTTCGACGACGTTGCCGCGGCGATTGCATGGACTTTCAAACACGTAAAGGAGTACAACGGCGATCCGGACAAAATCTACGTTTCAGGCCACTCCGCAGGCGGCTACCTGACGGCGATGGTCGGCTGTGATCCGCAGTGGCTTGGAAAATATGGTATGAAACCGCAGCAGCTTGCAGGACTGGCACCACTCAGTGGAATGATGACCACGCACTTCCGTGTTCGTGCTGAACGCGGCGATGAAAACTGGAAGCGTCCGTGGGTCGATGAGTACTCCCCGATGCAACACCTGAGTGCGGATCTACCGCCGATGCTGCTGGTGACCGGTGACCGCTTGAAAGACTGGCCAGGACGCATGGAGGAAAACCAGCTGATGGCGCGGATGCTGACGGTACTCGGACACAAAGACGTCACGATGAAAGAACTGGGCGGCTGGGGCCACGGGATGGTGAGCGCAGGGATGCCGGTCGTTGTCTGGTGGATTCAGGATCACGAAAAAGCGGCTCAGCAAGCGAAGGATGCCAAAGCCGCAGAGGCTGTAAAGGCGGCGAATGATGACACTGCAACCACTGCTTCCGACACCAGCAAATAAGCAAAATATAAACTCCCCGTGTCTCAAATCGAGTGCGGGGAGTTTTGTATTCAATTGAATGATTGATGAAAAGGGGTATTCATTAGAAATGCAGAGTTACGTGCGATTAACTCCAAAAGACCTTGAACTTGACTTCTCCGGTAATAAAATCAATGATAACCTCAGCAAATGCCGCTCCTCCTGCCGGTGTAATCTTATATTGAATCGTTGATGAGGAAATATTCTCCTTGATTGCTGAATAAAGACCGGGAGATGCCTCTACCCATTTTTCAAGATCAGTTGGTTCCGCATAAAACCCTCCTTCGAACTCACGGCTAAACATTGTTCCTTTTTCCGAAACAACCATTCTCGTGGTTGAGTGAGGGAAAGGAGAAAGCCGTGTCCATTCACGAACAATAAGTTCCTTTTCGTCTTCAATTTTGTCATGCTCTTTTTTCGGTTTATTCATCATAATGAATGAAAAAGTCGATATCAACAAGATCGCAATGAGTGCAATCATTATATGTATTTTGTTCATAACAAGTTCCTCGTGTCTGTAGCTTGCAGGATCTGTGCAACTTTTTTGACAACCTGTTTGCGCTGGCGGCTCATGACAAACCACAGAATCAGCATCACAATCCCGAGTGCAACCGGCATGATTCCGAGTACGACCCACTGTCCCTGAATCTCTTTTTCGAGTTCCTGTTCATGCCCCTGCTCCAGTACGCTCTTCAACGGTGAAACCGGATCGTAATAGACACTGACCGCATCTGTCTGTGGATAACGGCTAGCTAAATCGGATGCAGCATTCTGACTCCGCGTCGCTTTATAACCGATCCACGGGCAGGTATTGCGATATTCCCGACCGTCAACCGAATACATGTACTCCACATCAAATTCGTAACCGGTATAAGAAGATTTCCCTTTTGAAATAGTCACTGTTTTCACTTCGCTTTTTTCAATTACGCCCGGTGTCGATGGCCAACTCCGTGTCAATCTGGCAAGCGCAAGATCGTTATAGCTACCGAGCATTTTGATCAACAGAACTGCAGAAAATACAATCAGAGTTCCACCGAACAGCATGGTCTGAAACTTCAGCATCGTCGACACCAGTTTCGGTAATGTCTGCAGCGTCACTTCGGGACGCAATACGCCGAGATAAACTTTGTTTTCTGCGACAAGAACCGCTGGCGGCTTCTCCGTCTTTGCCCCAGCCTGTACAACATTGTCCGGTCCGAAGTGAATGCGACCGGCGTCAAAATAGGCGCTGACAGGTGTCGGTTCCTGAAAGAGCGCGGCATCCTGTTTGCCCGAGCCGAATGTGCCAAACAGCCGGATCTGGGGTTGACGAGGGTTGTCTGTCAACTCACAGACAAAACCGTTCATCGTCAAAATTTTCCAGTTCAGGACAAACATCCCCGCCGGACGGATCTGTTCGGTCAGCTCAGACAATTGGGCAAACCGCTTTAACTGCGGGCGGCAAACAAGAAACTCGATCAGCAAGCCAACACCGGCAACAACTACTGCGATCACAAAGGCGAGCACCTGTGTTTTATCGTATGTCGTCAGAAAGGGCAAAGACAATCCGATTGTCGCGACCGCAAAAAATCCGCGGATGATATGAACACCAATCCGGTTTCTGCGCAGGGATTTCTGAATGAGTCTGCGCTCTTCTGATAAATCCCCGTCGTCAATACCGTAAGCGTTTCCAGACTCAGCATCTTCATTATTCATTCGCATTATCCCTTTTCAGTTCTGTCAATTCATGGTCAGGTAATAACTTTTCATTTGCGAGGCGTTCAATTATTTGCTGCTGAATCTTTTTCAATTTCCTTGATCGGATCAGACAGGAAATAGCGATAATAATCAACGTTGCAACATAAAGATATAACAACATTGAGAACAGTTCCATTATATCTTCCTTCCACTGCCTAAGGACAGATTCCCCGCCACCGGGCTGCAAGACGGCATAACGGGGATTATCAGGGCGGTAATATGCGGTCACGTTCTGTCCTTCAGGATAATTGGCAAGCAACCGGCTTACTTCTTCAGCCGTTAATCCATTGCTGTCTGCATAGCTGATGAGTTTGCCAAAGTAAAATTTCCCTTCGACTTCATAGCGGTACGATATCGTATACGGCCGGAACCAACGCATGCTCAAATCGGAGCTCACATTATCATTTACTTTTCTGACGACAGCGGCAACCGGTTTCCATGTAAGAGATTCATTCGCAAGCCGCCACCGAACCATATTGGCGGAAAAAAAGACAGGAAAGATAAGAAAATAAAACGGTATCAGGCAGACGATAACGTACGAATGAAACCATTGCTTTCGCATGAATCCTTCATATAAAGCATTTGGTGCCTGATTTGGCATGGCAAATCCAATCCGGACTTTCCCTGAATTTGTTATCGCCAGCGGAATCCGGTTGTCAAACCGCCCCTGTTTTTGATGCGGGAAATTTTGGCAGGTTAGAGTTTGTCGACAGAAAACCGTCACCTCCCCTTGATCCAGAAAGTGCTTTTTATTGCAGTGAAGGGGCGGGATACTAACAAACAACCGGAAGCTTGGCGAATACGCACGATCTGTCAGGATATATAAATTTGCATTGCCGGGTTCTTTATAAAGCTGCGTCAGAAACAGTTTCTGCTCCGGGAGATCGGCAAGGCTGACCAAACTGTTTTTTCGGCGAAGGGAAGTAAGAATCAGCCCGCGCGTTTCAAACAGCAGAATCGGGAAGAATATCACAAGTCCCATAATGATGACTTTGAAATCACCAAACGGGAAATTATCAGTAACGACAATCATCGGATAAAGTAAAACGGCAATCGAGAGGAATATTCCGGCAATCGAAAACCAGACCCGGTGACGCAATTCTTTCAACACTTCACGTACATGATCACGATCGACTTCAGCCATTCTTCGTTCCTTGTTCTGCCGGATAATCCGCCTGCTGTCCCGTCACTCCCCGCACCGCTGCATCCGCCGTTTTGCACCGATGGCGATATTCTAAAATCGACACGGCTGCCGTTGCCAATATAACGACTAATGGCATAGACATTTGAACCAGATCATACAACGGCATCTTGGATAAGCTGGATATGCCGGGTTCCCACAACGCATAAGCGAAAAAACAACATACCCCAGTCACCAAAATAAAATTCAACCGCAACCACCAACGTTCTTTCTGTACAAGTTTGCATTGCTCCGTATTCGGCAGATTCGGGTAGATAAACCCGTACCAGCGTGCATCAGGCGTTGCGACAAGAATCGGGACGCGTAACTTTTTATCTGCAAAAGCATCTGGCCGGACAGCCTTCCCCAATATTTCGGGGTCTTGCAGATACACAGTTATCTCTTGTTCATCCTGAGGCAGGTCTGTAAATTCAATTAATTGCACGGAAAACAGATTCGTGACAAATACAGTTTGTGCCGGAGAGTTGCAATCGGT
>QKHZ01000057.1 GCA_003249795.1 bacterium
TACGACCACGTTTGGCTTTTTTTACGACTTTTTGTGCCGATGTTTTAACGGCATCTTTTGCCGGACGACCGCGTTTGCCGGTTTTCTTAACAGCCTCAGGCTTTGCTTTTGTCTTGGGGCCGGGTTTGCCCGGAGCCTTTTTTGCAGAGCTTCCAGTCATTTCCTGATACATCTGGTGCGCTTCACGCTTGCCAAGTCCCATAATTGCAGCAAACTTTGCCAGCGTTCCAGCCCGTAACGACAACTTGCCGGTTGCATTTTCCCACTTCACAATTGATGGAACACTTGCATCCAGCATCTTGGCAAACTCACCTTGTGAGAAACCAAATTTTTTGCGCAGTGTGCGAATTGTTTTTGCTGTAGGACGAATTTTCGCAGAAGCAGCGTTTTCTTCAGATTCGACCGAAGACGCAGTAACCGTTGACGTTGCAGCCTTGGCAGCGGCTTTTGATGCCTTGGCACAAGCGGCCATTTCTTTTTTCATTGCGACTAGAGCCTTGCGGAATTTCGTATTATCTGAACGCAATTTACGAATTTCCTGCGTAACTTCACGCTTTGCGATCTTACGAATTTCATCCTTTAATGTTTTCTCAATGCTTCCCATACTGAAATCTTCTCCAAATCCAAAAACAGAATAATATATTAAACAACATAAAAGAGTATATTTCTCCTGCTACAAATTTCCAGAACATTTCTAAAAATCCAGATATTTTCAACCTGCGATACAGCTCGCGCAACATGAACAGTTGATATTTCAAAACGTTTTTGCAGAATTTTGTTTAATTAAAATATCAAAATCGGTATCTTATTAATTATGTTTTTCAAAAAGTCAAAGACAGATCAGCATACAAAAAAACGTTGCGCAGCCCCCTGTGTTAATTGCGATAGCAGGAGGACGTACTTCTGTGACATGTACCGATTTCGCTGGTACCGAAAGTGGCAGAAACGCGTAAAAATCCGCTGCAGAGATTGCGGAACAATCTGGTACGTTCCTTATCCGTAAGAAATTAAAAATTACGCGTCAAAACAACCGATATTATCTCAGTATTTTCATTTTCTTTCGATAACCGCCTAAATATTCTACTAACAACACTCACGTTCAAACAAATGAATTAGGTTCAGAAAATATGCTTCATGAAATGATCATCATTTCATCCTGATGACCTCTTGCGCTATCAATCAAATCCAGCGATAATATTTATTAGTAATCTGTCAGGAACCGAAACACAATTGTACAGCTATCGGCGGATTCGTTCAGGAGAACATGTTGACCGAAAATGAAGATGGGCGCATCACCTGCCACCACTGCTCGACACGCTACAAGATAGGAAGTATGAAACCGGGGCAGATCTTCAGCTGTACCCGTTGCGGCGAACTTGTCCGCACCCCCGGAACCAACGCACAAGATACATCCAGTATTTATGAACGTGCATTCGGTGAAAGCGCTATTACGTTGGGATACCTGACGCCAACCCAACTTGAACATGCATTACAAACGCAAATATCCGCAGCAAATGCAAAAAAACGTCTTCCCGATATTCTACTGCAAATGAACGTCTTGAGCTATCAGCAACTCAGGAATGTCCTGCAACAACAGAATGCCGAAATTACAGATTACATCCCCGGCTATGAAATCGTCCGAATACTGGGTAAGGGCGGCATGGGCGCCGTCTACAAAGGCATGCACATCATCAGCAATAAAACCGTCGCAATTAAGGTTTTGGCTCCACACCTGACCGGAAATGATATTTTCCTTGAACGATTCCACCGCGAAGCACGCGTGGCAATCAAACTTGACCATCCGAATATCGTCAAAGGGTATGATGAAGGTTGTGTGGGCGATACACACTACTTCGTCATGGAATATGTCCACGGAAAAAGCGTCGGGCGCGTCCTGAAAAAACGCACCCATTTCGGTGAACGCCGCGCGTTCGACATCATCCGACAAGTTACGCTTGCGCTGGAATATGCCCATGCGCGCGGGATCGTCCATCGCGATGTCAAACCTGACAACATCATGCTGACACGTGAAGGCAAGGCTCGACTGGCAGATTACGGTCTCGTGAAATTTGCAGACGACCTATCGGTCGCAGGACTGACTACCGAAGGGCAAATCATGGGCACGCCTAACTATATCTCGCCAGAACAGGCCGGCGGCGAAAGCAACATCGACATCCGCAGCGATATTTACTCTCTGGGCGCAACACTGTTTCACATGATTGTGGGCCGCCCTCCGTTCAAAGACAAGAAACTTACGGCGATCCTGAACCATCACCGGTTTTCACCGCTTCCGAACCCGCGAGAACTGAACCCTGACCTGTCCGAATCAGCCAGCAACCTTGTTCAAAAGATGATGGCAAAAGAACGAGTAAACAGATTCCAGACTCCGAAAGAATTGGAAGAGGCCATCTCAAGCTATTTCCGCGGTTCGTCAATCTATATGACTGAAGAAGACCTGATGCCAGAAGCTGAAGGGGAGATTGATCCTGAAAATCTTCAAGCCGATCCGTCCAGCGGGAGCTTGACAGCCCAGCCAGAGATTTTACATGAGCAGGAGAGCGATGAGGAACCGATCAAGTTCTACCAACGCCCTGCATTTGCTATCGGCCTCGGAATCGGAATCGCTTCCATAATGCTGGCTGTCTTTGCATGGATCATGTCTGCGCGCAAAACAAACACCCAACCGCAACCGCCGGAAGAAAAAATGACGTCATCAACGGAAAAAAGCAACGGGCTGATCCGTACGGAAAAGCCGCCTGCGCTTTCACCTGAAGACGAAGTTTCGACAGAAGAAAGCATCTCTGCAGACCTGTACAGGCAAGCGCTGTTGACCGACAAAGCGGAACAACGGAAGATTTTCGAAAATCTCGTCAATCAATACCCAAGCACTACGTCCGGCGTTCTGGCACAGCAGGAACTTGACCGAATCAGAGCAGAAGAACGTCGTCAAAAACAAGTCGAACAACTTGCAAAGAAACAACGATATGAACGCGCAGCTGAAAATGCCCTCGCCGATGCCATGACAAAAGTCAGCAGTGGTAGTGATGCTTTTTCAAAAGCCCTGACCATGGTTACCCAAAAGTACAAAGAGACACCGGCAGCGCAAAAAGCGCAAAAAGAACTCGATCAACTAAATGCAAGCCTCGCGGCAGAACAAAAACGCATCGAAGAAGAGAAACGGCTTGAACAACAACGGATTCGCGCACAGAAACGTCTGGAGATTGAAGAACGCATTCAGCCGATCCGTAACCGGTTCATCTCCTATTATATCCCCGCACTGCAAAAGCACGATTACGATGATGCGGAGAAATACGCGCGTTTTCTCTCAGAAGACGATAGATACCCAGAACTGAAACCGCTGGGCAAATCCTGCCTGAGCGATATTGAAGACCTGCGCAAGATCGATGCCGGCATTGCACACACGCTCAACAATGCCGCTGAAAGCGGCGAAACCGTCACGCTGAACTTTAACTCAGGCCGCACTGTTGAGGCTACAATTAAAGAGATCAACGGAAACACCATCCGGATGCTGGCAGACGGGCGGATTCCGCTGGTTCGCCAAATGTCTGATTTAACAGAAGAAACTTTTTTCGGACTCTATACAAAAGGTCGCAGCGAAGAAGACCCGTCGCCGGAGCTGGCAAAAGCGCTGTGGCTGCTGGCAGAGCGCAACCCGTACACAGGCGCAGCCTTCCGGAAAATCGGCAAAAACGATCCGCGCTACGGCCATCACATGGGCTTTGTCCATTGGCTGGATTTGAATGAAAAACCAAAACCGGCGGCTCCGCAAACCGACAAATAAACAAAACGCTCAAAAACAGCGCTGCTGACAAAAGAGACAGGAACCGTACCCGTGCCCGATCCCCGCATTACCTTTGGCATGATCGTCCTCAACGCGGAGCCGTTTGTGCGCTACAATCTCCGCGCACTACTGCCGTTTGCACATGAGATCATTGTTGTTGAAGGGGCGACGCACTCCGCACGCAGTGTTGCCGATGAAACCGGCCACTCCAAAGACGGAACACTGCAGCATCTCCGTGAATTCATGAAAACAGAAGACCCGGACAAGAAAATCCGCCTGATTACCGCCGAAGACGAAGGGCGTCCCGACGGTTTCTGGCCGGGTGAAAAAGATCAGATGAGTCAGGCGTACGCGCGGCGGGCAACAGGAGACTGGCTCTGGCAGATCGATGCCGATGAGTTTTATCATCCCGAAGCCATGCGAACGGTGTTATCTTTTTTACAAGCGCATCCTGAAACGACAGCGGTCAATTTCCGGCAGATCGGTTTCTGGGGATCGCCTGCAATCCGAGTCGACAGTTGGTATCTGTATCGCGGCGGGCACTGCGACTTTCAACGGCTCTTCCGCTGGAAACCGGGCTACCGCTACACCTCGCACCGGCCTCCGACAGTTGTCGATGAAAACGGGCGCAACCTGCACACGATCCGTCCCGTCACGGCAGGACAAATGAAAAAACGCGGCGTGGTTCTCCTGCATTACCTATTGCTGCTCCCGAAACAGGTCGAAGAGAAATGCGCCTATTACGCCGCTGCAGAATGGGCCGGACGCCAAGGCGCACTCGACTGGGCCGAAAATGTTTATCGCAATTTATCCGACCCGTACCATGTCCACAATGTTTACCAATACCCCGGATGGCTTCAGCGATACAGATATGAGTGGCCGCCGCAGATCCGGCAAATGTGGCAGGAGCTTTTCAGCGGCAAACTCGGGATACAAGTGCGCAACAATACAGATGCCGAACGATTGTTATCTTCACCGAACTACCTCGCAGCCTGTTTCTTTTTAAGGCTCAGCGCTGCACCATCAGCGTGGTTATTGCGCATCTGGCTGTGGCTACGCTACTATCCGGGAAGCCTGCTGCGGCGTCTAACTGGAAGAAACACCGGCGCAAAATAACGTTGCTATACAGATCGAGGTTAACAACGACGCGATTTTCGTGACAGTAATAATTCGGCAAGGATAACAACAGGCAAAAGGCGGATTTATGGAAGCATTGGTATTTCTTGCGGTACTGGTTCTGGTCGGCTTTGCGTGGCATGAACGCCGCGCACGCACTCAGCCCTCGCATGAGAATTTCCACAAACCCAACCAGCCCAAAACACCGCAAGAAACCGCACGCCGTGACGCAGCGACAGAAAAAGTCCTCACCCAATTAACCGACATCCGCAAATCCCTGCAGAAACAGGTTGAAGAAACGGTCAAGGAAGATCCGCGCAAAGCAGCCAATACCGTGCGCACGATGATGAACCAGAAAAACGAGGCAAATGCCTCATCCCGCCAGCGAGGGTTCTCACTTGTTGAGGTATTGGTCGTCACCGCAATCATCGCAATCCTTGCCGGAATTTTATTGACCGCACTCTCAAGCGGAAGCGCCAGCGCGCGACAAGCCGCGTGCGTGCAGAACAACTCCCAGCTCATGAAAGCTTGGCAACTCTGTGTCAACCAGTCACCAATCACGGAAGTCCCCGGCGCGCAAGGCTACTCCGTACCCAAGGTGCAAAACGAAGACGGCACGACATGGGTCGACACACTTTCTCCGTTCCTGGGTGACAATACAAATGTCCTGTATTGCCCGTCACATGAAGCAGAAAAAAAGTATAGTTACGGAATGAACCCGCTTGCCGGCGCATCATGGACATACGCGGCTGGTTATTTCGGGCAAGGATATCTGCTTACTCCGGAAGAAACACGCGCCCGACCCTTCAGTATGATCAACAACCCGGCCGGAACCCTGATCCTGTGCGATGCAGGACAAATCACGGATGCATCGAAAGACAACCAGCCTCCGGAGTGGCAGGAAGACCTGTCCGCATCATGGAAACCATACGTTGCCTTCAGCGTAACTGACCACTCCAGCACGTGGTACAAGCAAACCGGCCTCGCTGTTACCTATGGATATGACTGGGGATCTTCCGTCCCGCTCAGCGGCGTCGGGGCAATGGGTTGGAACGGGCTTGTGCGCGCCCTTGGCCGCCATGAAGGGCGCGTTGTCTGCGGCTTTGCCGACGGCAAGGTCGCTGCCCTTCCGATAGTCGGCGTCGTTTCGCATGACTGGGGATCTGAAATGTGTTTGTTTGATAATCAGTGGTGAATCCGCTATACTTTCCCACCTGAGAAAAAGAACACGCGCCGACGAAAAATGAATAAGGGACAAATAGAATCATGCAACGCTACTTCGATACGCACTGCCATTTGTATTGCCCCCACTTTGATGATGACCGCGAAGGCGCGATCACCCGCGCGGCCGGCTTGAATGTCAGCATGTTGAGCGCGGGAACGTGCGCAGAGAGTTCGCGCACCTGCGTAGAACTGGCAGGGCGGTTCCCGAATGTTTATGCCGCTGTCGGGATTCATCCAAACGATGCGGACCGTCTGGAAACAGAGTGGGACGAAATCAAGAAACTGTGCGGTACGGACAAGGTGATCGCTATCGGCGAGACCGGGCTTGATTACTATCACGATCATTCTGACCGCGGCCAGCAAAAGAAATGTTTTCAGGCACACATCGATCTTGCACAGGAAAAGAACCTTCCGCTACTGCTGCACGCACGTGACAGCGCCGATGACGTCCTGACGATGACTGAGCCGTTCATGCGCAACGGCGGCAAAGCCGTCTGGCACTGCTTTATCGCTCCGAAGAAAAAAATCGAATCGCTCCTTGACCGCGCGCTGGAGATGGGGCTTTATCTCGGCATGACCGGCCTTGTGACGTTTGACGACCAGATCCCGCTTCACAAAGCGGTCAAGCGCATCCCCGACAAACACCTGCTTCTGGACACCGACGCACCATACCTCAGTCCGCGCCCGAAAACAGGCGGCTATAACGAACCGGCAAACTGCATCCGCATCGCAGAACGCTTGGCTGAAATCCGCGGGGTCACGCTTTCGGACATCGCACGCATTACAACCCGCAACGCCTGTAGCTTCCTTAGCCTTGCCTTGCCTGAGGAAGAAGAAGCCGCGCGCGTGGCGTATCCGATCCGCAACAGCCTCTATATCGCACTGACGAATGAGTGCAACAACAACTGCAGTTTCTGCGCACGCAATCAGGGCTATGTCGTCAAAGGCCACAACATCAAACTTGATCATGCCCCGAGTGCGGACGAAGTCATTGTCGCGATGGGAGACGTCTCGCAGTATGAGGAAGTCGTGTTCTGCGGCTTTGGCGAGCCAACCCTCAGACTGAATGTCCTACTGGAGATTGGCCGTTACCTGAAGCAGAAAAATATGCGCGTGCGACTCAACACCAACGGGCTTGGCAATCTCGAATACAACCGCGACATCGTTCCGGAACTTGCAGGCATTCTCGACCAGATCAGCATCTCGCTCAATACAACAGATCCCGATCAATATCAACAACTCTGCAACAGCCGCTTCGGCTCTGGCGCGCACGCGGCCGTCTGCGCCTTTATCCAGCGCTGTGTCCAGATCGGTATCGACACAACCGCAACCGTTGTCGAGATGCCGGGGATCGATGTCGAAGCGGCCAAGCGTCTGGCAGAATCACTGGGGGCAAAGTTTCGCGCCCGCAGTTTTGTCGACGCCGGCTGATTTCTCTACACCTGCCACATCCCCCTGAGTTCGCGAAAAATTCAGCGCGCTTTCGGCTGTCTTTTTGGTTGCACGGCAGTCAACCCCGAGTTACAATTTTCAGATTCGTGGCTGGCAAAAAGGAGCTACCGTGGCCGTTCGTCAGATTGAAGTCCGGGGTGCGTGCGAACACAACCTGAAAAACGTCTCCATCGATATCCCGCTGGGCAAACTGTCGGTCGTGACCGGCCTGTCAGGTTCCGGAAAATCGTCGCTTGCGTTTGACACCATCTACGTCGAAGGACAGCGCCGGTATGTCGAAAGCCTCTCGGCATATGCAAGGCAGTTTCTGCAAAACCTGCAAAAGCCCAATGTTGAACAGATCACGGGACTGCCGCCCACAATCGCTATCGAACAGCGCAAAGGCAGCGCTAACCCGCGCTCGACCGTTGCAACCATCACAGAAATTTACGACTACCTCCGTCTGCTTTATGCCCGCGCGGGTACGCCCCACTGCTGGCAATGCGGTAAACCCATCACCCAGCAGACCCCGCAGCAGATCGTCGACCATATCCGCCTGACCGGTGACGGCTGCCGCGTGATGGTTCTCTCGCCGCTGGTTCGTGGGCGCAAAGGTTCGCACAAAGACGTTCTGCAGGCTCTCAAACGTGAAGGCTACGTTCGCGTCCGGATTGACGGTGACGTTGTCGAGACACGTGAGATCAAGGAACTGTCACACAAAAACCGCAAGCACACTATCGAAGCGATTATCGACCGGCTGCAACTGAAAAACGGCTCAAAGACTCGTCTCACCGAAGCGGTCGAAGCAGCACTCCGCCTCGGCAATGGTCTTGTCATCGCCGCCGTCGAGCGCAACAACAAATGGGTCGAAACAACCTACAGCGAAAACTACGCCTGCCTTGACTGTAATCTATCATTTGAAGAACTCGAACCGCGCATGTTCAGTTTCAACTCACCGTACGGCGCGTGCCCCACGTGTGACGGCCTAGGCACAAAGCTCGAACTCGACCCGGATCTGATCATCCCTGACCGCACGAAGTCGATCGCTGATGGAGCCGTCGACGCATGGCGTAAAGGCGGAAAGCGCATGGCGATCCATTACCATTACATTCTGAAAGATTTCTGCAAGGATTATAAAGTAGACGAAAATCTTCCGGTCGAAAAACTGACCCAACGCCAGCGCGACATTCTTCTCTATGGCGATCCTGAGGGAAAACACGGCGCAGGCTTTGAAGGCGTCATTCCTAATCTCGACCGGCGTTTCCACAACACCGACAGCGAATATGTCAAGCAACGCATTCACGAATACATGTCCGTCCTGCCCTGCCCCGACTGCAAAGGCGCGCGCCTCAGGCCCGAAGCCCTTGCCGTACGCGTCAGCGACCTGACCATCCGCGAGCTAACAGGCCTGACCGTCTTAAACGCATTGGAGTTCATGACAAAGCTGACGCTAGATGCAGAAGGCCAGGCAATCGCCGCACCGATCCGCACCGAAGTGTTAAAGCGACTTCAGTTCATGCGCGACGTTGGTCTCGGCTACCTTACCCTCGACCGCACGTCCGGCTCTCTTTCAGGCGGCGAAGCGCAGCGCATCCGTCTGGCAAGCCAGGTCGGAAGCGGGCTTGTCGGCGTCTGCTACGTTCTGGATGAACCGACCATCGGCCTGCACCAGCGCGACAACGAACGACTGCTCAACACCCTGATCAAAATGCGCGACATCGGCAACACCGTAATCGTCGTCGAACATGATGAGGACGTAATCCGCGCGGCAGACTATCTCGTGGATGTCGGCCCCGGCGCCGGCATCCACGGCGGACAGATCATTGCCGCCGGAACCGTTGAGGAGGTCATGAACCGCCCCGAAAGTCTGACGGGGCAATACCTGTGCGGCACCGAGTTCATCCCGATCCCGGAAAACCGCCGCAAGACCCGCACACGCGGTGAAGTATTGCGCATCACAGGTGCAAAAACAAACAATCTGAAAAACGTCTCGGCTGTCTTTCCGCTCGGAACGCTGATTGCCGTCACCGGCGTTTCCGGCTCAGGCAAAAGCACGTTAATTAATGAAACGCTGTACAAGGCGCTGGCGAGAAATCTGAACCACGCCAAAGACCGCCCCGGCGAATACAAGACCCTGCACGGGCTTGACCATGTCGACAAAGTTATCGATATCGACCAGTCACCGATCGGAAAAACACCGCGCTCGAACCCGGCTACCTACACAGGCATCTTTGACGAAATCCGCAAGCTGTTTGCGCAGGTCCCCGAAGCAAAGATGCGCGGCTACAAACCCGGACGCTTTTCGTTCAACGTCAAAGGCGGACGTTGCGAACATTGCCAGGGCGCAGGCGAAATGCGGATCGAAATGCATTTTCTGCCTGACGTCTTTGTCACCTGCGAGCAGTGCAAAGGGCTGCGCTACAACCGCGAAACACTTGAGGTCAAATACAAAGGCCTCAACATCGCAGACGTCCTGAAAATGAGCATCAACGACGCATGCCACTTTTTCAAAAACGTTCCGACGCTGCGGCAGGGGCTTGTGACACTCGCCGATGTCGGTCTCGGCTACCTCGCCCTCGGCCAAAGCAGCACAACCCTCTCCGGCGGTGAAGCCCAGCGCGTGAAACTCGCCGCAGAACTCGCGAAAAAATCGACCGGCCGAACCGTCTATATTATGGACGAACCGACAACCGGCCTGCACTTTGCCGACATCAAACGGCTGCTTGACGTCCTCATGCGGCTGGTCAACCGAGGCAACACGATTATCGTGATCGAACACAACCTTGATGTGATTAAAAGTGCTGACTGGATTGTCGACATGGGACCAGAAGGTGGAGACGGCGGCGGTACGGTCGTTGCGTACGGTACCCCCGAAGACGTTGCAATGTGCAAGGAAAGCCATACAGGACGGTATTTAAAAAAGATCTTAGGCAAGCGAGTCGGCAAGTAGCGATCACGTTGTCCCATCACACAAGCCGCTATCCCGCAGAAGCCGAATGATAAAGGGCATCATATGCAAAACATAATCGCTGCTGGCGGGATTGTCGGGATTCTGGCCTTTGCGTGGATTTTTTCGACGAGCCGAAAAAGTGTTTCACCGCGTTTGATCATCGGCGGGATCGGATTGCAACTGATCTTCGGAGCGATAATCTTTCTGCTGCCGGCAGGCCGCGGCTTTTTTCTGAAAATCAATGATGCAGTCAATGCCTTGCTGGTTCCCGCAACTGCTGGAGCAGAGTTTGTGTTCGGCCCGCTTGGGGTCGGCCCCGGCGGTAAAACCGGATCGGGTGAACAGTCGATCGGCTTTATCCTCGCGTTTCAATCGTTGTCTCTAATTATCTTCTTCAGCGCACTGATGGCGATTCTTTACTACATCGGCGTGCTGCCGTTTCTGATCCGCTGTTTTGCCAAAATCTTTTCCAAAGTCATGCGCGTCTCCGGCGCAGAAAGCCTGTGCGCGGCAAGCAACATCTTTGTCGGCGTTGAATCGGCCACCACAGTCCGCCCGTTCCTGCAACAGATGACCCGCTCGGAACTCTGCACCGTCCTGACCGCAGGGATGGCAACGGTTTCGTCAAACGTGATGGGACTCTATGTCATGGCCGTCGGACAAAAGCTGCCGACCATCGCCGGACACCTCGTCTCTGCCTCGATCCTCTCGGCTCCGGCTGCAGTCGTTCTCTCCAAAGTCCTTCTGCCGGAAACAGAGCAGCCGGAAACATTGGGGCAACACGTCAACGTCCACTACGAAAAAGAGCGGTCGTTATTTGAAGCAGTTCTTGCCGGATCCGAACAAGGCATGAAGATGGCGCTTGGCGTTGCAACATTGCTGTTGTCACTGCTGGGACTGGTTGCACTTGCCGACATGCTGCTGGGACTCGTTGCCGCAGGCACGACGATCTCGGGACTCATGCAATACCCGTTTTATCCGTTTGTGTGGCTGATGGGCATCCCTGCCTCAGAAGCCGGTGAAGTCAGCCGGATCATCGGCGAGCGCATGATCAAGACAGAAGTCGCCAGCTACTTCCACCTCGCTGCCGTGGCCGATACACTCAGCCCGCGCACGGTTGTCGTTACGTCCTACGCGTTGTGCGGCTTTGCTCATGTGGCGTCGGTTGCAATTTTCGTGGGAGGTGTCGCCGCCCTTGTCCCCTCACGCCGCTCAGACTTGACTCAGGTCGGCGGACGGGCATTACTTGCCGCGACTCTCGCGTGCCTGATGACCGCGTGCGTTGCAGGAATCTTTTATCACGACGGCATCACCGCAGTCACCCAATAATCGGCTCTTGGCGGTCTCAATTTTTTTCGGATATATTCGACAAAAACAGTCCGTTTTTATACACAAGTTCGTAAGGAAACTCTCCGACGACGACTCTTGCATATACGCAACCACCGACAAGGCCATTGGATCAAACAAAAACGCATAGCGCATTATCTCTTTATAAATAAGCAAGTTACAAGCACAATCACCCATACGTTCAGCCCCAAAACTTGAGCATCACAAAACCATACATTACATATAACAACGTGAAAACATAATATGTATGTGATCTAGCAACCGTTATGCCAGACCAGCTTTATCGTTTGACTCGTCCCGATTGCAAGGTATGATGTACGCGTTCATTTACAAGCGGATCAGCGTAACAGATACAGGGGAATCATGATACCCCATCGCGCGATCCTATCATTATTAAGGAAAACACGTGGCACCCGATTATACACAGGGCCTGTCCCTGCAAATGAACCAACGCATGGAAATGGTCATGACGCCGCAGATGATCCAGTCAATGGAGATGCTGCAGCTTCCCCTTATGGCCCTAGAGCAACGAATCCAGCAGGAACTCCTGGAAAACCCTGCACTGGAACTGGTTGATCTGGAAGATGACGCCGATTCGTTCGATTCCTCAGACGCAGCAGACAACGATTCAGGAACTGACAGCGGCTCGTCAGCAGATTCCGAATCAGCAGGCGAAAAGTCACCAGCCGTCGAAAGCGATGATTTTACATCCGATGACAGCCCCGACTATCTGGCCGATAATGGAGAAGAAAGCCTCAGCCGCATTGATGAGGTTGACTTCGAGTGGGACGACTACTATGACGACAGCGCGCCGCGCCGTGGTTTTGAGGATGATGAAGAACGGTTTGATTTAATTGAAAACACCGCCGCATCCGAAATCTCTCTCGCCCAGCACCTTGAGGAGCAGTTGTCATTCCTTGAACTCCCGGAAGTCACTCTCGCCTGTTGCAACGTACTGATTTACCGGCTTGCGCACAACGGCTATCTGGACGCGCCTCTGGAAGAAATCCTTGCACAAAATCCTGATCTGGATGCAACAGCCGATGACATGGAAGAAGCGCTTCTGACGGTACAGGAACTTGACCCTCCCGGCATCGGCGCACGCGACCTGCGCGAATGCCTGCTGCTACAGCTCGACCGGCTGGGGCCAGAACACACCTTCACCCGCATGCTGGTGGAAAATTATCTGGAAGACGTCGCCGCAAACCGCCTGCCGAAAATTTCGCGCGCTCTCAGCTGCACGATCGATGACGTCAAACTCGGGATCAACGACCTGCGCACCCTCAACCCAAATCCGGGTCTGCAGTTTGCCCCGAGTCAGGTCACCGCAGCACGCGCCGACTTGATCGCGGAAATGAATGACAACGGCGAGTGGGACATCACCCTTCCCAGCGGATCACGCCCCGAGATTTCAGAAACCTTCCTCGCACTGTTTGACACGACCAAGCACGGCAAAGCGCTGCGCGAAAAGCTCGAGCAGGATGCAGACCGCAGCGAAGAGTTCAAACGCCTGCGCGAACTCCTGCGCCGCGGCGAAGAGGGGCGGCAACTGCGCGAGAAATACCAGTCCGCGCGCTGGCTGTTGACGGCAATCGCCCAACGCGAACGTACGCTTTATCGCGTTGCGGTCGAAGTCGTTGACGTGCAGTCGTCATATCTGAGCGGACAGGACGATGCGCCCGCGCCGCTGATGATGCAGGAAGTCGCCGACCGCATCGGGATCGACATCTCGACCGTCTGCCGCGCGGTTCATGACAAATACATGCAGACCCCGCTCGGGCTGTTGCCGCTGCGCAACCTTTTCACACGCGCAGTCGGCGGTTCGGACAATGACGGCAAGAAAAGCTCGAACGTCCACATCATGAACCGGATCCGTGAGATGATCGAAGCAGAAGATAAAACAAAACCGCTGAAGGACGACCAGATTCAGGATATGCTCAAAGAACAGGGCATTGAAATCCAACGGCGCACCGTTGCCAAATACCGCGACAACCTTGGCTATCTGAGCCACTCCAAGCGAAGGACTTATTGATAATCACAAAGGCTGCTGTTGCGGTGAGTGTGAATCGAACTCTTACGCATTCCATATGCAGCCTGATATAAACAGATACTGGAGGAAGCGATGCTGCCGACATTGAGCACGACTGATTCTTATTGCCGCACGAAATTACTTCACCGCCGTTTTTTCCTGTTTTGCGCAACTGCGGCCATGGCCGTTCTGCTGCTGCGGCTGCCGGTGCAAAATCTCCTTCTAGGCACCGCATGCGCGGCAGAAACGGCTCCGGCAAACAAACACCCCTCTCTTGCTCCAGCTGTGGGCACAGACTTGCTGCCGATCTTCTCAGACGCACACGCAGGACGCCCGTTACGGGCAGTTGCAATCGGCGGTTCAATTACACAGGCCGGAAACGGCTGGATCGGCCCGTGGCTGAAAACGCAGTTCCCGCAATCAGCGGTACAGATGTATAACGCCGGCGTCAGCGCTACCGGCAGCGATCTCGGCGTTTTCCGCTTAGAGCGGGACGTAATCAGTCTGCAACCGCATCTTGTGCTGATCGAGTTCGCCGTAAATGATGGCGGAGAACCTGACGACGACGTCATCTGGTATCTGGAGAGCATCATCGTCCGGCTAAAGCGTCTACCGCGGCCGCCTGCGATTGTGTTTGTCGAAACCGCTTTTGAAAACGGATCAAACCGTGCGCGTCATGAAAAAGTCGCGGGACACTATGGCTTTCTCAATATCGATCTGCAAAACGCCGTTGACGCGCATCTCGCTGGCAGTGGAGACAAATGGCGCGATTTATACACAGACGGCTGCCATCCGAATGAGAAAGGGCATGCGTTTTATGCCGATGTCATTTCAAAAGCGATTGCGCCCTTTGTGGAGCGTGCCAGATCCGACTCGACAGCCCCCGGCCCCATCCCCGGCGCCCTCAGCAAAAGGCCGCTGCTTCTGGACGGACGACTCGTGCCGCTGGTCGCTCAGGAGGGCTGGAAACAGACTGACCCCGGCAACTACTGGTACAAACGTTTTTTCGGATCCGTTCTGGAATGCAACCAACCGGGATTTTCCCTTGAAATTCCTTTCCGCGGAACATGCGTCGGCCTGTGGATAATGCGCAATACATCCTTCGGACAAGTGCAGGTCGGCGTCGACGGTAAAATGCCGATTCAGGTCGAATGCGGAAAACGCGGCGGCTATTCAAACCGGATCATCGAAACGAATCTGCCCGCTGGCGAACATATCATCCGCCTTGCACTCCCGCAGGGACAAACCAAGCCTGTTCAGGCAGCCTATCTTCTCGTTGCCGGCGACAACGGCATCTCGACACCGGCCAAACAAGAGCAATACACAGGAAAAGCCTTTACCGAATTTGCTTACGTGGACGTCCCTGCCCGCCTGTGGAAATGGATCGGCCCCTTTGGCGGAACAGAGATCACATCCGGAACAACAACGGACTTTGCAACTGCATTCGGCCCCGAACTGGACGGATATAACGCGGCAAAAAGCTACAAGATTGAGAACGGCAAAACAGCAAGCTGGCAACCCGTTCCGGCATCGACAGAAGGGACGAAGGTCGATTTGAAAGAACTCACCGGCTTCGGTGATCGTGGTGTATGTTATGCGTATGCGGAACTTACATCCGAACACGGCGGCGCCCGGGTCATGTCGCTTCAGGTCGACTATTTTGCGAAGATCTGGATCAACGGGGAACTCGCCGCGGAAGTCAATCAGGCTCACGGCAGCTCGGAAGAACGGGTTCTATTGCCCGTTACTCTTAAGCAAGGTCCCAACACGTTTTTGCTGAAAATCCACTCCGGATCACAAGGAAACAACTTCTCCGTTGGTTTCTCCAAATAGAAAACGCAACACATAATTCAAACGGAGCCTCTTCATGCTGGATGTGAAGAGGCTCCGGCTTTTTCAGGCGATTGACATCACAAAGCCTGACGGTTATACTCTGTCTTTTACTGTAGTTACGCGAATATACAGTCCGATTTGATCATGCGTTTGTGACGCATCCTGCTGGCTGAAACGCCGGATCACCATCGCAGGATCACGACAGCCAATAAACGCCATTAAATCAGAGAAAAGGGAATATTCATGGAGGAGGCTGCCCCATCATCTGTTGCGCAACCGTCTTCGCAACATTTCCGCATCGCCGTACTTCTTCCAGAATCGCTTCGCCGCATGGGTGGCTATGAAGTTTTCTTCTATAACCTTTTAATCCGGCTTCACGCCCATGGCCACCAAATCGATGTTTATCTTCCTCACGCAGAAGTCATGAAAAACCGGGACTTTTACAACGCGATGCCGTTTGCCGTCAAACCACTCTGCCGACGTTTCATGAGCCTGCTTCACTGGATGCCTTGGCTTGCTGGCATGTGGTTACGCCGGCGCCAGAAACAAAATCGCTATGACCTCTGGCAACTGAGCGGCGCGTATCCCGGCGGAGCATGCGCTGCGCTGCTTTCCGGACTTGTCCCCACCGTCGTGCGCACACACGGACGTGACATCCAGAAAGATCTGTCAATCGGTTTCGGAATGAGGCTTGTCCCCTGGATGAATACACGAATCGAAAAGACCCTTCCCCATGCGTCAGCCGTCATCGCAATGACAGAGAAAATGGCGCAGTGCTGCGACGAGGTAGGAGTCGCCGAAAACAGAATCATCCGGATCGCAAACGGGTTTGATCTGAAACGTCTGCAACGCAATCCGGCGAAGGAATCACAGCCCAAGCAAGACAGAAACGTCTGTGGAATTACAATCCCCACGGATACGCTCCTGATCCTGACCGTCGGCCGGTTCCAGAAAGTCAAAGGGCAGGATCTGATTCCGCCTGCGGCGGCTCTCTTGAAGAAACAAGGAATCCGGTTCTGCTGGCTGCTGGTCGGACGGGATACGGATAAATTGGACGAACGGATCACGGAAAATGATGTCGGCGATTGTGTCTTCACACGCCACGAAATCGGCCCGCATGACAACCGCGGGCACGGCCAGTTCGCACAGGTTCCTGATGACGCATTGATTGCGCTTTACCATATGGCCGACATCTGCGTCTGTCCCTCGCGTCTGGAAGGATTCCCCCGCGTTGTCGGTGAAGCGATGGCCTCAGGCTCTGCCGTCGTGACAACTGATGCTCCAGGCTGCGCGGATCTGGTGCAGGATGGAGTGAGCGGCATTGTCGTGCGCGCTGGTGATCCGCAAGCACTCGCAACTGGTATCGAAAAACTTGCGTCAGACAGTAAACAGCGAGAAACCCTCGCCAGCGCTGCAGAAAAAGCGGCTGCCTCGTTTGACTTTGAAACCATTACCCGGCAATATGAAGATCTTTATCATTCATTGTCGGCAGGAAAGGCGTGACCCATGTGCGGGATCTTTGGTGCAGTCCAGCTTGACCGGAACACGGCACAACCGCTGAAACCCGCAGTGGAGAAAGGTGTGTCGCTTCTTGCACACCGAGGCCCGGACGCATCCGGTGTCGTCTGCCAGAATGAAGTCGCCTTCGGCCATGCGCGCCTGAGCATTATCGATCTCGGCGGCGGTACGCAGCCCATGAAGAGCGCAGACGGATTGGGACTGCTGTCTTACAACGGAGAAGTCTACAACTTCGCAGAACTTCGCTCTGAGCTTGAAGCCAAAGGACAGACTTTTTCAACGCATTCAGACACGGAAGTGGTTCTGGCCGCATACCGGCAGTGGGGAGCAGACTGCGTCCGCAGATTACGCGGGATGTTTGCATTCGCGGTCGCAGACTTCAGGCGCAGAACGGTACTGCTTGCGCGCGACCATCTCGGCGTCAAACCGCTTTTCCATACGGCGCTTGATTCGGCCTCGGCTAAAACGCTCTGGTTTTCCAGCGAGTTGGAACCGCTTTATCAGGCAGCCGGCCCGTTCTCGCTTGACCTGTCATCGGTTGACGACTGCCTGGAGTGGCAGTACATCGCTGCACCCAAAACGATCTACAACGAGGTTGGCCAGCTTCCTCCCGCCCACTGGATAGAGATCGATCTGGATACCGGCAAATCGGTTTGCCAGCGCTACTGGCATCCGGAATTTCATGAAGACAAAACACTGTCGGAAGAAGAATGGGGACTGGCGCTGGACAAGACACTCCGCGAATCGGTCAACCTGCAGCTGGTCAGTGACGTTCCCTTCGGCGCGTTTTTAAGCGGCGGGATCGACTCCAGTCTGGTTGTCGGCTACATGTCAGAAATCATGAGCACGCCTGTCAAAACATTCACCGCTGTCTTTGGCGAGCGTGAATTCTCGGAGGCCGACCACGCCCGCGCGGTTGCGGACATTTTCAAAACAGAACATTTTGAAGAACAGATCAGCCCGGAGTGCCTCGACCTCCTGCCACTGCTGGTCAAGCACTATGGCCAACCGTATGCCGACTCATCTGCAATCCCGACCTACTACGTTTGCCACATGGCACACAAACACGTCAAAATGGCTCTCAGCGGCGATGGCGGGGACGAAAACTTTGCAGGATACCGCAGTTATGAACTTGCGTTGCGGGCGCTAATGCCTGACTGGCGGGATGGCGACGGCATATACGGACGCGCACGGGCGATTGCCAGATACATGTACCGGAAATGGATGCACCACGGGCTTTCCATTCAGGAAGCGGCGCTGCGGATTCATAGCGGCAACTCGCGCCACTTTTCTGCACCGGGACGAAACCGGCTGTGGTTACCGTCCGGACAGAAGTTGCTGAGCGAGAAACGGAAAACCGCTGCAATGGATGCACGGCGCGAATGGATGCACACGGACAACCAACCCATTGTCAGCAGCCTGCAGCGGCTGGATCTGTTGGGATACCTGCCCTACGACATCCTGACGAAAGTCGATATTGCGGCCATGGCCTGTTCGCTGGAAGTGCGCGTCCCGCTGCTGGACCATATCGTTGTCGAAACCGCCGCCCGAATGCCTGCATCATTAAAACTGAAGGCGCTGACCGACAACACCGGCCGCAAACGTTATGAGAAAAAATATATTCTGCGGGAACTGGCGCGCAGGAAGCTGCCGGTCGATCTGGTTGACAGACCGAAACAGGGATTCCGTTTGCCCCTGAAGGTCTGGTTTGCCAATGAACTCCGCAGCGAGATTCGCCAGCGTTTGTGCAGTTCTGAAATTATGGGCGGATTGTTCGACATCAGGGAGGTATCCCGCCTTGTCGACAACCACAGCCTCGAACATGACGCGTCGCCGAGGATCTGGAACCTGCTGTTTCTTGAGCAGTGGCTCAAAACGCATCCAGATGCGTTGGCGAAAACGATTCGATAAAATCAAGATCACTCATGACGCGATGTAATTGCGTCTAATAACAGGAACCAATACTTGAGTTCACTTAACCGGACCATCTTCAAGCAATCGGTCATTGTCAGCGTTCTCGGGCTGGTGGCGCAAGTCCTCGGATTTGCATCGACAGTTCTGATTGCAAAACAATTCGGTGCCAGCTGGCAGACAGACTCGTGGTTTTTCTCATATGCGATTGCGATGGTCGTCGTCAATACCGTCGCGGGGATCGCCAAACTGGTCTTTGTCCCTATTTTTGTTGAAGAACGCGTTCAGGCTCCGGAGCGGGTGCAGGCAACAGTCGGCATGATCGTCACCTCGATGCTGGCGATCTCGGCAGTGTCACTGCCCTGCATCTGGTTTCTTGCAGACATGGGGCTCATGAATGTTGGCTCAACCGAAAAGATGCAGGACCTTGTCGTGCAGCTAGTCACGGAAATGCTCCCCTGCATTCCATTCGCCATCCTGAGTACGATTTTCATGATGATTTATCAGGCCTATCAGAAATTCGGCTGGGCGGAACTGGCAATGGCGCTGCGCCCGCTCATGGTCATTCTGACGCTGCTGTTCAAACCCGACTGGGGCATCCATTGTCTGGCCATCGGCAACAATATCGGCTATCTTTTCTCCACGATCGCAATGGCCATTATTCTCTATACAGGTACAGGCTTGAACGTCTGGCCAAAATGGGGGTTCTCTCCTGTTGTCAAGAAGATGGCGGTAATGGCGGCATTTCCACTGCTCTCGATTTTACCTTCCCAAATAGAACCGGTTGCGCTCCGTGCCATCTGTGCGAAAATGGCAGAAGGAAGTATCTCCGCACTCAACTATGCCGACCGGCTCGCGGTCATCCCGATGCTGCTGATCGGCAAAGGCTTCATGGGGGTGATCCTCTCGCACTGGTCAAAATGTTCTGCAGAAAATGCGCTCGACGAAGTCGGCCGCAGCCTGAACAGGGCGCTGTCGATGCTCTTCACCATCGTCTGTCCAATCGTTGCAGGGCTGATTGTCACGCGCTCGCATCTGGTGCGCTTTGCGTTCCGCCGTGGTGAGTTTACCGAGCAGGACGTTGCCCTGACCATTGGCGTTTTCATGTTTCTCAGTATCAGCATCATCCCGGAATATCTAAAAATGCTGCTGACACGCGTGCTCGTGATCTGCCGCGACATGAAAACCATGTTTGTCCTCACAATGATCTATACCGTCACAGAACTCGGACTGGCGTTAGGGCTTGGGATTCACTGGCAGATGGGTGTATACGGCGTCGGTGCCGCAATTCTTTCAGCACGCGTAATCATGTTTGTCTTATGCCTGCTTGCACTCAAACGCTACAATGTGCAGGTTCTCTGGCTCACGCACGCGATAAACAGCCTGAAAGTCATTATCGCATGCGGAATCATGAGTATTGGCGCAAAGCTAATCCAATGGCATGGGCACGAGCTGTTCCTGAGTGCAGCACGCGGGATTCGTGATCACGTAAACATCCGCTGGGTAACAGAAATGGCGATGATTCTGGAAATCGGATCAATGGCTTTGGCCGGTGGAATCATCTACATCGGCTTGCTGATGCTGATGCGACATGCAGATGCAAAAAGCCTTCTGTCTTTTGTCCGACTAAAATAACACAAGAATCCCGAAGTTCACTAATTCGCGAATAACATGAATTGTGCAAATTCGGCTTATCCACAAATAAGTATTGATGAGAAACCGCGCCAACAGATTGGAATCCGCATGGACAACTGGATTGAAAAGGATATCTTCCCCGGCGTAATGCTGCCGCCATTTTACTACGCGTGTTTCACACGCTTTCACGGATTCTCAGAAGACCGCACGTACACAGTTCACGCCAGCTTCCAAATTATCCTTGGGCTCAAAGGGACGCTGCACTTTGAACTGGAAGACAAAACAATCATCCACCACACCGCAGGACATATTTTCGTTCTCAGCCCCGGAATCCGCCATCGGTGGTTTACCGACCCAGACGGCTTCTGCGAAAATTTCATGTTCTTCTGTAACGGCTTTAACGATGACGAATCCGGTCTGGGACAAATCATGAACCTGACGCAAACCAATCTCATCTGGAACTTCCCTCTCGCAAAATCGATCAGTTCTACATATATTCAACGGTTCCGCGAGATTATCGGCGGAAACGGCAGCTGCCACCCCAACCTCATGCATGGACTATTGTACGCATTTACGGCCGAGGTCTGCTCGCTTGCCTGCCAGAAAAAAATATATCTTCCTCACCAGGACCAACACCCCGCGCTGCGGCTTGCACTACAGTATATCCAACGAAACTACCGACAACCGATCACACTCACAGAGCTTGCACTTGAATGCAATCTCGGTACAAGCCGTCTGTCGGAGCTGTTCCGCGGCGCATTTGGCCTGTCTCCGCTGCAATATATTTCATGGCTGAAGACCCAGAAAGCCAAGCAGCTTCTGGAGCACTCCGATATGAATGTCAGCGAAGTCGCTGAATATCTCGGTTTTGAATCCATCCATTATTTCAGCCGCTTTTATAAAAAACAAACCGGTGTCTGCCCGACACAGACGCCACCGGCAGAGCCATAATAAACCGTAAGATTGTGCAAATTTAAACTCATTTGCTCCAAAGACAATCCCCCATCCCTGCAGTACAGTGTTCATATGATCTGACACCGATACAGCAGGAGACATCATGAAGATCACAAAAATTGAACCGGTTATTGTCGGCGCCCCCACCCCCGGTTGCGGGCTGTTATCCAACCGCAACTACATCTTTATCAAAGTCCACACCGACGACGGGATCACCGGCCTCGGCGAAGCGACTCTGGAAGGATACGACCAGACCATCAAAGGAATTCTCAAGGATCTTGAAAGCCTGCTCATCGGTGAAGACCCGACCCGGATCGAGTATCTTACCCAGGTCATGATCCGCCAGAAATTCTGGAAAGGCGGAATCCTCAAAGGCTCAGCGGTCGCAGGCATCGAACTCGCCTTGTGGGACATCCTCGGCAAATCAGTAGGGCTTCCTGTATATAAACTGATCGGAGGGGCGTGCCGTGACAAGATCCGCGTCTATGCAAACGGCTGGAGCGGAGGCGCAACCGACCCGGCTGAAATCAAAGATAAAGCCTATGTCGCTAAAGATGCCGGTTACCGCGCGTTCAAGTTCAGCCTCGCCGAAGCAGGCTGGCCACTGAATGACCGCGCACTAATCCGGAAAATTGTCAAAGCCGCTGAAGTAATCCGTGAAGCCATCGGCATGGACGTGCCGCTGATGTTTGACGGCCACGGCCGCTATGACGCCGACCTTGCCATCAAGATCGGTAAAGCCCTAACCGATGTCGATCTTTATTTCTTTGAAGAACCGGTGCAACCCGAAGACGTCGCCGCGATGAAAAAAGTCGCCGATGCGGTTCCGATGCCGCTGGCCGGTGGAGAACGCTTGGGGCTGAAGACAGACTTCCGCGCGTTTCTTGACCAGAAAGCTCTCGCGATTTTACAACCTGATCTTGCGCACTGCCACGGATTCGGCGAGGGACTCAAGGTCGCCCACCTTGCAGAAGCGTACTCGGCGTGGGTCGCGCCGCACTGTCCGATGAGCCCGGTCATCACGGCGATTTCCATGCACCTCGACGCAGTCGCGCCGAACTTCCTGATTCAGGAGCGGCTCTTTCTGAACGACTGGCGTAATGAAGTCATCACCGAGCCGCTTGTTGTCAAAGACGGGTTTCTGGAGCTGAACGACAAACCTGGCTGGGGGATCGAGCTTGACGACGAATTGTGCGCCGCACATCCGGAGATTCCGATTGCCATGCCGCGCCTGTTCCGCCCCGACGGATCGGTCTGCGACTGGTGAAATATCATTAACCCGACATCATCCCCAACCACCCAAAGGATCAGAACATGAGCGCCATAGAAACGTTCAACGGAAAAAATGCACTCATTACCGGCGCGTCGCAAGGACTGGGCGAAGCCATCGCAAAAAGTTTTGCCGAAGCAGGCGCGTTCGTTTTTGTCAACTGCGCGCACGGCGTCGACAACGCAAAGCGGGTCGTCACTGAAATCGAATCGGCTGGCGGCCGCGCGGAAGTATTCCAGTGCAATATCGCTGACGAAGCAGAAGTCAACGCAAAGTTTTCGGCCTTGATCAGCCGCTGCGGAAGCATTGACATTCTGGTCAATAACGCGCGGCTTGATCCGTATAAGCGAACAGAGAAAGATACAGACGGCGAGTGGTTTGACAAAACGCTGGCGATCAACCTGAAGGGGGCGTATCTGCCGATCCTTGCAGTTCTTGATGCAATGAAGAAAAAACGGTGGGGCAGGATTATCAATGTCTCATCGGTGTGGGCCTATTGGGCTGCAACTCCAAAGATGATCCCGTACAGCGTTTCCAAAGCTGGCATGCACGCTCTTACGCGCGCCTTTGCAAGAGAAGGCGCACCGTTCAACATCAGCGTCAACACCGTCGCCCCCGGCCTGATCATGACGGAAAACATCAGTAACCGCCTGACAGCCGAACAGCTCAAAGCCGAGACCGCAACCGTCCCTCTCGGCCGCGGAGCAACACCGGAAGAGATCGCACAGATCATTCTGGACACGGCCCGCAGCGGATTCATCACAGGCGAAACGATCAACGCAAACGGCGGCGCGTACATGGGGCTTTAAAAGCCCGAAACGCTTGGATCAGACACCCAACCGGCCGGATAATCCAAACCGGGTTATTCGGCCTTGAATTCATCCACTGCCTTTTGCGCCATCTGCCGCAAGAAGAGCGCGTCGGAATCGCTGACCATTTCCGGAACGAATGTCACCTCACTTGTCGGCGCCCCGAACAGGAACGCAAACCATACGCATGCCTGAAGATATTGCCCGCGCTGGTTCAAATGGATCGTATCGCGGCCGAGTTTCATTTCGCCGGTTTCTTTATCTTTTCTCCAATGAAGCTGGCCGACAACATCGCCTGCCTGCAGCGGCATATCCGGCCATTTCAATGATGTCATCAGGCTTTCGTCATACGGGGTAAATTTGTCTGCCGCGTACTGACGAGTCAGTTGAACCGCATAGCCGGTCGGAATCACGCGCAGGTTATTCTCGCTCGCCAGCGACGTATAGGCTTTTGTCAGGTTCTCATACATGCCACTCTGCCCGATAGTAAAACTGCCAGACGGAACTGCCGCGCCCATCTCAACCGCGCGCTGAATATATCCTTCATCATATTTCCATTCATTTCCGGGGCGGATGCGGGGATCGTCTTCAC
This sequence comes from bacterium, assembly GCA_003249795.1. Lineage (GTDB taxonomy): Bacteria > Planctomycetota > SZUA-567 > SZUA-567 > SZUA-567 > SZUA-567. The sequence goes on from QKHZ01000057.1 coordinate 24,422, forward strand.
GATACGCCCACGTCTGCTGAACACATACCTCGGCATCCGGCGCATGCGTGTGGACATAGTTAATAATGTTATTGGCAAACGGCTGAAATGTTTCATACCGCCAGCTGCAATGGCTTGCCTGCTGAACCGTCACAACATCCCATTTCTCACGGGCGAGAATTTCGCGCATTTTGTAGCGACGATCCTGATAGAGGCTGTAGACGCCATCGCGTTCTTCATTCTCAATATAACTCCAATGCCGGTGCAACTCGCAACCGCCATGATTTGCCCGTTCAAAGTGAAGCTGACAACCCGCGGACTCAACAACCTGTTGAAAAAATGCGGCCAGACTATCAGTAAAACTGTTGCCAATCGTAAGGATCTTCAGGCTTTCACGTTTGCTCATCTTGCATTCCCATCATTTAAACGCATCGCGATCTCCACATAAATACAGTACACAATCGAATATAACAACATATTACTCAATTCATTATAAAAGTCAAATTGGTTGCGTTCAATTCCCCTGCCGGATGATACTGTTCAGCATATCATCGATGATAAAAAAAACTGGCTATACCGAAATATCGCCAGAGACGCGCATCAAAAATGCGGTATCGAATTCAGATGTAGAAATTGCCGAACGGCTATTTTGCCAGAATCGCTCCAATACCGGCGACAACGACATAACAGCGATTATCAAGACAATGAGTGGCAACAAACCGGATGTAACGCGCCGGCATCGGCTCCGGCAAATTGATGCGCTGCATTCCAGGATTTGCTTTGAGATTTCCGAACTCACCGCATGCAGCGGCAGTCCAATCCTCACCGTCAAGGCTGAGATACACCTCATACTTATCCGGCGCGCCTTCCATTTCAGAACCCGGAATCATCCGCGGCATCATGGTGATTGCCGCAAGCGTCTGGGACTTACCCATATCGAGGACAACCTCATGAGGCGGAGCGCTTTGTTTTTTTTCAGTATGGTATGTGTGCCAGTATGTTGTCGGATCATCATTTAACAGATGCTCTTTGCAGGCGTTTCCACCATTGGTGAATTCACTTTCAAGACTGACACGGACAACGCACCAGTTACTGCGGTCACAGCCAAACTCCGCCGTTGTTACAGAGGTTTTGGCATTGTCCTCATTCGGAATGATACCGACAGCTTTAACAACCCCACCATCCGGAAGCACCAGCGGCTGCATGTAAACCGGCGAGTTTTGATCCGGCTCTGTTCCGTCTGTGGTGTAGTGGATTTCAAATCCGTCACTGCCTGCGCGAATACTAACGCGGCCTTCCTTATTTCTCGTGATCGCAATCCTGCTGTTCATAACCAGATTTGCAGAGGCCTTATAGAATCGAATATGACGGATCACTGGCGGCGCAATAAAGCGAGTGAAGCGGATGCGGACCTGATCCGTCATGGCGGTCTTGATGATCAGCAACCGCTTGTATCCGATGCTTGTAGCGGTTGCCGTCTGTTGCCAACTGCCATCCTGCCAGACATCAACGGCAAATTCATCAACCCGCTGGCCGTATTCAATCGCCTCTGAAATCTCGATCACATTGAATGCTGTCCCCTCATCCAGTTTTACCACAAGAGCAGGTTCTTTCTCACCCTCACCAGCCAGCCAGAATGACATATCGTCGCTCAAAACACTGCCTGCAGAAAACGGTTCCTGTGCCGCATCAGACTCTGAGAGGTCATTGGCCGCGTCCGCAGTTTTAATCCGGCTTTGGCTGAAGATCTGATTCTTCTGTTTACTCCAAGCGCGAAGGCTTTCTGCATCATCGTCACAGATCAGCCCCCTGCGGTCAGGCGCCAGACCGATATTCATGCAGCAACCGAGACCAACCGACTTGAAGTACACATCCATCAACCGATCCGGTTGTTTTACCGCATCGTGCTCATGATAAAACCACCCCTCACGCAACGGAAAGTCACACTCTCCCGGCATCCAATGCGTACCGTTTCGCTCCCCCTGCTCCAGTATTTTCCCATCAGCAGTTGAAAACGGATCGACTGCAAGTGTCGCCCAGCACGGGTCATGCGCATAACCGTGTTCGTTGCCGATAAACCGCAAGTCGGCAATTCCGAACATGCAGGCATCCGGCTGATATTTCCGGATCATTGCGCGAACGGTGTCCCACTGATAATAATCTTTACCAATACTGCGGCGGTCGTAAGCGCCTCCATAGTAACCGTCACCACCATGTGCACCGTCGAACCAAAACTCAAACAGCGATCCATAACCTGTCAATAACTCACGAAGCTGCTCGTGATAAATGTTGACATAATCCTCAGCTCCATAGCCCGGATTATTGCGATCCCACGGCGAGCAGTAGATGCCGAATTTCAATCCGTGACGTGCGCACGCCTCAGATACATCTTTAACCACATCGCCCTTGCCGTCACGCCACGAACTGTTGCGGACACAATGCTCCGTCGTTTTGGTCGGCCACAGGCAGAAACCGTCGTGATGCTTGGCGACAAGGATCATACCGTTGATGCCAGTCTCTTGGCACAACCGCACCCACTGGTCAGCGTCAAATTCAGCCGGATTGAAAAGATCCGGCGATTCGTCGCCAAAGCCCCATTCTTTATCCGTATACGTATTGAGGCTGAAGTGGACCAGAGAGTATACCTCTGTCTCGTGCCACTTCATCTGGCGAGGGCTTGCATACGGCCCAACCGGCGCGATCCCGACTTGTGTGGTCATCAGAATACCTTTATTCAATCACGTTATTATTCAAATGTAACTGCGACGACATCAACAAACGTTGTCCGCATCGGCTCCGGGATACGCACAATGAGATTGTCCGCCTGCTGCTCAAACAGAACGGCTTCACCTGTAGCGAGCATCGTCGCACTCTTGGCCTTGCCGACGCCAGTCAAAGTCGCCTGCCCTTCATTCAGATAGTCGAAGTGGACATACCATGTTTTCCCGCGGATCGTAACCGGCGCGTCCGACCGCTCAGGCCACGGCCCCGGTTCGACATCAAAGACGGATTCTGCGTGCTTCTGCATCCAACTTTGAATCTGCTGCATTCTTTTATAGAACCCCGCCGGCATCTGCCCGTGCGCATCAGGCGCGAAGTTCGGCAAAAAGTTTCCGCCCCACGCACGCGCCTTGACAAGCTCCGCAAGCAACCAGCCAACCGGCTTATACCCGTCATGCTCGCGGTATCCCCATCCGCCGTCTTGGCTGACGTGGCAATATTCCCACCATCCCCGATGGCGTTTGTCAGGGAAACGACACTCTGACGTGTCGAAGTCACCGTACCCAAGCGCTCGTGGATTAAACAACATCGACGGTTGCAACTTGCGCATTTCTTCAACACTCAATGTCTCTTCACCGTTCGGGAAAGCGCCATCATACCAGAGCACATCAATCGGCCCGTAGTTTGTGATCAGCTCCAACGTTTGCCCACGGACAAGCGCGTCGTACTCTTCATCCTGTTTTTTATTTTCTTCTTCAGACTGAACCGGCAGATATGCGGGACGGCCGCCTTCTGAAGGTGCAATTGTCACTCCATCCGGAAGATTTACCGGCTCATGATTCACATCAAGCGGTGGCTGCTGTTTACCATAATGAAACGACATGCGATTACGGTTAAAGTACCAGTCCGGCGGCGAATAATACAGCCCAACCTTTAGACCTACCTCGCGACATGCATCCACATACTCGCGCACGATATCACGTCCCGGCTGGTAGTTACCAATATGAAAGCCGCCGAAAGCACTCGGCCACAGACAGAAACCGTCGTGATGCTTGGTCGTCAGAACCGCGTATTTACATCCGGCTTCTTTTGCCGCAGTCAGGATCGTAACCGGATCAAATGCATCGACAACAAAATCCTTTGCCATCGCCCAATAATCCGACGGGCGCATGCAAATGCGCAAATTGAACAGGCCATAACTTTTGACCGCATTCTCGCGTGTTGAGCTATCGTTCTTGATCATTCCCCACGAGAGATCGCACTCCCCGCGCACGGCGGAGATCCCGAAGTGGAGAAACAACCCCAATCCGGCCGATGCAAACCACTGCGCATCCGGATGGTCATTGCGCTGAAACGCAGGCGCTGCATCCTGCGTAACATTTCCGATCATCGCGTGCTGTTCGGAAACAACTGCATCTTCTTTCTTGCTCATAAGTTTCACTTTCCTACTGTAAGGACAACGTCTTCCGATGTTCGCACCATCTCAATTTTAACGACAGGTTTCGCTGACGAAAGTGACCATGCCCCCTGCCGGATCATTTCACCGATTGCGATTGACTTCAACTCAATCTCGCCATGCAGGACTTCGAACACAAGTTCGAAACGCCCTTCGCAAAGCGCCAGTTTGTATGTACCCCACGCAGAACCGTTCGACCAGAAAAACGTGCCGACCCGTTCTGATATGTGAAGCAATTTACTGAGAGCGCTGTAATCGAATCCAGTCAGCGCCACGACTGCCGACCAGCTTGCCATACCGCGCGCATAATGGTGACCGCACTCGGTTTCGTCAAACGGGCTTCGCTTTGCACCGTCATACCGGTTACGGATATCATCTATACATTGCATGCCTTCTTTTTCCAGTCCTTCATACAACATGCCAACAGCAGCCGTGTATTCAAATCCGGTCATGACCTCCGCGTAATAAGGAAACGGCGCTTTGGGGCGCTTGCCTTCCGGAAACGCCGCCATGAGCAGCGCGTTTTCATCACCGACGACAAACGAGCGCATCGGGTTGAAGTGGTCGAATACAGTCTTCTTCCGGTTCATGGTAAAGATTGTCTGCAGAGTCTTTCTGACATATTCCGGTTTATGCAGATACCCGAGTCCGCAAATATGCGCCATATATTGGCCGACAAGCTGGTCGACAAGACAACCTTCAGCAATCTGATAGTCCGGATCAGACAGATCCTGCGCACCCGAGTCGCCATGAAAACACAGATCGATCGGCTGCGTCGGCGAAACGACCTTCTGGATATAATACGAACCGTTAAACAGATTCTCATCCATCCAGCGGCTTCCGTTTTCGGCAAGCCTTTCGCATTCAGTTGCAAACTCGGTTTCACCAAGATATTCTGCCATGATCCCGGCAGCTTTTAGCGCGCCGATATACCAGCCGGTCATCTGCGGGTTGGGGCCGTAATACTCCACATCCATCGTATTGTGCTGACAGCCTTCCATCACGCCGTCGCGGTCTGCATCCCAACCGCCGCTGATCCAGCAGAACTCCAACGCCTTCTTTGCCATCGGCCACACCGACTTCAGATAATCAGTATCGCCCGAGAGTTTCCAGTCGCGATACAGCTTCATGATGCAGCCCATCTGCCCGTCAGCGGCGCATTTATCAAACCCCAGCGAATCCGTCAGCGGCAGATTGATCCGGAAGTTCATCATGCCCCTGCTGTCGGTTGCATAGTTGAATTCCAAGTCCCGCATCTTGCGCGACAGATCACCGAAGAGAAATCCTGTCGCCTGCTCATAGTTCCACACGTGCGTGCAGTTTCCATAGCATGAACCCGAACGCGGCAGAGATCCTTCAAATCCGAAGAAGTAACCGTCCGGTGTACGGAAACACGTCTGGCAGCGAAGCGTACTCAGGTTATACAGTGCCGCTTCCTTGACAGACTGCGGCAAATCGCTTTCCGTAAACGCCGAGACAAACTGAACGGTTTTTTCTTCAAGTGATGCCAGTTGCGGCTGGATCTTTGCAGCAGCGTCCCACGCATCCGCAAACTGCGTGCAATAGTAATTGCCGATCCATGTGCGCTGCGCGCCTTCTCCGCGATGCCGGTCAGGTGTCCAGTCATACCGGTTGGGGAAATGCCAACTCAACAGAAACGTGAACGACGCCTCTTCTCCAGCCGCAATCTCTTTCGTCAGCGCAAGGCTTGCCACCGGCCTGTCCTGCTCGTCTTCTGCGCGGTCATCCAGCAGGCCGTCTTCTGTCAGATCATCCCAGAAGTCACGCAGCGGCTTGTTCCATTTTCCGGCTTCCGCCCACTGCAGACGCTTGGTGACGGTTGCCTGATCCGGCGTTGTCAAAGCAATCGTGCCCCAGGCTTCTGCTTTGACATCCGGATGATCCGAGCGCATCAGAATCCCGCGCAGGTTTTCGCTTTGCTTCCACTCGTTTCTGTTCTTGCAGTCCTCACCGCCAAAAAAGATCTTGCTGGCACTGTTAATCTCTCTCGTGTCGCCGTCAATACCGATGAAGTTCGGCAGACTTCCGCAGACGGTAACGGCTTGTTTTTGATCCGATGTATTTTTCACATGATACCGCAGCATGACAAACGGCAACCCGCTCGCATCAGACTCAGCCGGAATCAGCGGATTATATGCCTGCAACGATACCTGCAGCGGAAGCGACGGACTTTCAAAATCGAGCTGCGCCATCGGATATGCCGCCCGGAACGTGCATTTGTCAAAACGGGGCAAGCCGTGATTCTGATTTTTCGGGCCGCCCGGACCTTCATAATCAGCCGGATCCAATGGGCCTTCAATCATCCGCGCGTGGGTTTTGCCGTCTGAAGTTTTTGAGACGACAGCGAAAAACGGCCCGTTTTCGTGACCGATCCACGGCGAAAAATCTTTGCCCGGACGATTCATGATCTCCCAGTCACACAGGTTTCCCCGCCCGCCGATGGAGACAGCACCGGTGCCGATCCCTCCCAGCGGCATCGCGACCCGAAGTAAGCTTCTACCTTCATACGATGTTAATACCGGCCATTGTTTCATTGTTTTTCTCACTTATCTTTTCTGGAAAAAGTCTATCAGGAATGGTTTACACTTATATTTTCTACGGAAGATTTTTCTCGATCTCTGCGTTAATCATCGCAGCCATCTGCTCTTCAACATGAATCCGGCCCAACTCCTCCGGACTCAATTTTGTGCTGAGATTGTTCTGGATAGACTTGCGATCCCAGTGCAAGGTGTCGCGGCAATGCAGCGGAACCTGCTTCATATTTTCAACGCACAGCCCGTACAAATCGACCTCGGGGATACCAAACTCATTCATCACGTTGTCGACGATTGCGTTATATTTAACCACGCGGTCGTTACCGGGATTGTCGATTGTCGATGTGCCGTCATCCTGCAGCTTGCGGATCGGTGTGCAGCGGATCCAGAGAAAACGCGTCTTCGGCGCTTCTGCTTGTAAAAACCGAACCATCTCTGTCATGTTTGGCGCAAGCGATTCTTCAGGACAACGTTGCGGAAGATTCGGCGTCCACATATGCAGCGTCATCGAATTCCAGCTGACCACGTCATACGGCCCGTGCGAGAAAATCCCTTTCCACGCCTGCTTGATCTTTGAACCTTCCGTACTTACGTCAGCCGGATCAAGCCACCCGCCGCCAACCCAGTAGTCAACAGTTGCCTTGCCTTTGAAATGATCTGTGATGTATTTGCGATACCCCATTGAAATCGAGTCACCCACAACCAGAATCCGCGGCAGATCCGGATCCTCAATTTCCGCACGCATCAGCACATATCCGGGTCCCGAGCAAATTTTCATCGTTTTTACAGACGGGTCGAAACCGTCGGGGATAATCGCCGTGTTGTAGATTTTGATTTCACTGATTGTGATCGGAACGCTTGCGCCCTTTTTGATCTGCCCAAACTGCAGCGGAAGCGAGGATGAATTAATTTCATCCGTTGTCGCCAGCAGAAGACCATTACGAAACACCTGCATCTGCCTGTCTTTCATGACCAGCGTGATCTTGCAGGTCTGCGCACTCGACATGGCGAACAACGCACCGCCCATCCCGCCGCCCTGCACAAGCTTTCCGTTAATCTCCAGCGCGATGCCGTCAGCATCGGTCGCTTCATAGTCTTTCCGCAGCGGAAAATAGACAAAGCCGAATCCGGCCTGTTTTTCTTTGTCAGTGTTTTCGACAATAGACAGGCAGTCATGCCACGGGTTTTCCGACATCAGCGCCGGACGCCGGACAGTAAACTCAATCGAAAAGTTATCAGGATCTGTTATTGTATCTGCTGGTAGCTCAAAAGCATTCGCCCCGTCAAACGTAACTGAGTCGCCATCCCGCAGCAGTTTTCCCGTAATGCGCTTTTCATCAATCTTCCCGTTAGATGTCCAGACCGGCGTCTGCGATTGCGGGTTCATTGGTAGATCCTGTGCTATAGAAAAATCCGATACCATTACCCAAACCACCAAAAGCAGGCTGCTCAGGATTCCTTTTTCCACCATATCGCTATCTCCCGAATCGAAATCCTGTAGCAATCCAACGCCACCAGCGCTTATCGGGACTTTAGCACGCACAGGCTGAAAAGCAAGCAAGTAGCATTATTTTTTAATAAATAGATCGTTTCTTGATGCGCGTTTTCTCTAACCAGCCGAAACAGCAACGAACACAACATTATATCTATCAATAATTAACATCATACAGACAAAGAAGATCCACACTTTTTGATCAGGCTTGAATGTCATAAATTTAGTTTCATTCTGTCGATGTACGCGATATAGTAGTAGAAACAAGGAGGATGCTATGGCTAAAAAACAAGGCGCAACGATTGACCAACTCGCTTACCAAAAGGTTGTCGCGGGATTGTTCGAATTCATCGCCAGCGCCGAGTATGATCGGGGCGGATGGCTTCCAGCCGGACGTGATATGGCCAAGCGCTTTGATGTCAGCCACCGCACCTACTGTAAAGCGCTGAAGTTTATTGAAAAAGAAGGGGCGGTGCGGAGCTTTCCGCCGACCGGTTTTTATGTTTCCCCGAAAGAACTCCGCTTCAAAAAGATCGGCATTATTGTGGATGGTGGCGACATGTCCCCCTTTATCCGCACAGCACTGCCTGCGGCCGGAATGAGCTACACAGGCAACCTCACAGCGGCGTTTGAGTATGTAATCCAGCAAGGAATGTATGTCCAGCTGATTCAGGCCTCGCATCTGGATCAGCTGCAGGCAGTTGCACAATCCTATGGTGTAATTGGGGTTATTTGGATGAACCCGCCGCAGAAGGCAACAGACCAGCTCGAATCCATGGTCCGAAGCCGCATTCCTGTCATCGTTGTCAAGGACGATGAAGTCAGCAGCACCATTGCCTGCCCAGTGGTGACGTACGACCATACGGGCATGGATCAGGAGCGAGCCCGGTTCATGATCAAGCGCGGCCACAAATGCCTGGGATACATGGGACCATACGAACGCGCGCAGGCACACGGACTACCGCAACTGTTTGAGCAGGAAGGCATCGAATTCGGCCCACAATACTGTCATACCGATATCGCCAGAAACACGAAACGCTTTATGACCAATCTTCAGGCAAATCCTGTAACCGGAATTCTAGGCCCGCACAGTGAGCAGGGACAGGCATATCTACTCAGAGAACTTGCATCACTTCCGGCAAATGAGCAGCCTGAGGTTCTGATCACCAATCACAAACACCGGCACCCGTTTGAAATAGACCAGTACCAGATCCGCATCGTCTGGATGAACCGCGAGTTGTCGACATTACCCGGGTTTGAAGCCGCACGCAGGTTGATTGCCCATATCCGTGATGGAGATCCCCTGCAGAGTACCGCCATTGGCTTTTATTAAAACCGAGCGAAATCGCTTCTACACATCGACTATTTTTTTATCCACATTTTAGCTTTCAAGCCAATAAAATCAGTCCACACAGAACCGCATATTTTCATTTTAGAAATCATAAATCATTTAATAGATTGATATTGTAAGTATTTTTAGCTTTCGTATTATTGTTTTTTGTTTTAGCTTCCGCTTTGTTGTATGTTAATATATATGAGTACATAGGCGGAAAGACGCATGAAAACAGACAAGCAGAAGCTCAGGAAGATCGCAGAAAGCCAGTATGGCTACTTCACTTCCCATCAGGCAGCTGAATGCGGATATGTGACAGCCAATCAGACGTATCATGTCAAAAAAGGCAACTGGCTGAAGGTCGA
>QKHZ01000259.1 GCA_003249795.1 bacterium
GATATTGTTGTTGTTGCGCCTGAATTAGCCATCTACGATAGCCGCTATACGCATTTCATTTCAGCATTAATTGAAAGGCCCGCGTATGTGGAGGGAACCTACAAAGATGTCATCAACGCGACTCCAGAAATATACGAAGAGGTAAAACGGCGGCGAAAAGTACTCAGCAATATTAACGAAACGGGTTTCATTGATGAAGAATTGGTTACTCCGAAAAATATCTTTCTGGTTACGAAAAAAACTGCCGAAAAAATTACTGGAAGTCATGAGATTGAAGAATTAATGAATAATGAACAGTGGTGCGTTTTGCGAGTCAAAAAAGGCTTACAATAGTCTTGCATATCCCTTAATAATAAATTGCGGATATTGTTTGCGTGCGGCATGAATTTCAGTAGAATTTGAATTTTATTTGTGGGCCGATTCGTCTGCCGTATAAAGGCTTCGTGATCAACAATGAACGTATTATTGATAAATCCTCCAGATGACCTTAAATCACTTTTAGGTGAAGGAGTTAACCTAATTCCGCCTTTCGAGCCGATGGGTTTGTTATATATTGCCGCCGCATTACGACAGGCTGGCATCAAGGTCTCTGTGATTGATGCTTCGGTTGAAAAGCTGGATGCTGCTGCTCTTCAGCAACGGTTGCTTGAGTTGAAACCGGATGTGATTGGAATGACAGTATTCACATCAAATGGCGGCATTGTCTATGAATTAGGAAAATGGATAAAAGATCATTTACCTGCCTGTTTTCTCGTTTTAGGGAATGTGCATGCCGCAGTCTATTCCGAACAGTATCTGCGCAATGGCTGTTGCGATGCGGTGATTCATGGCGAGGGAGAAGAGGTATTTGTCAAGCTTGTCCGCGAATTGGAAACACAGAATCCTGATCTTCGAAAATTCTCCAGTATATCAGCCATGATTGATGGCGAATATGTGCCGAATACAGAAATGGCCGTCATTGAGGATTTATCCACACTTCCCCTTCCTGCACGAGATCTTGTTAATCAGGAATTTTATAACATTCCGTCAATCAGTAACCTCCCGTATAGCGGGAAAGAAAAAACGGTTGGCAAGCATATGTTTACCTCACGAGGATGCCCAAACCGCTGCACGTTTTGTACAGTTCATCATAGTCGAAAACAGCGTTTCAATTCCGTAGAGAATGTACTCGACGAAATGGAAATATTGCAAAATGAGTACAAAACAGATTATTTGTTTATCATGGACTCGCTGTTTATTGGCAAACGCAGCCGGGTTATTGATATTTGTAACGGAATCATCAAACGGGGATTATCTCTTAAATGGGGATGCGAAGCTCACGTGAGGTTTGTTGATACGGAATTGGTTAAAATCATGGAGTCCGCTGGCTGTTATGACATGGCCTTTGGGATTGAGAGTGGAGTTCAGCGCCTGCTTGATGCTGTAAACAAGAAAACTACGCTGGACCAAATCCGCAATGCAGTCCATCTTGTGAAGAATAATACAAAGATCAAAGTTTCCGGCCTTTTCATTCTTGGACTTCCTGGCGAAACAAAGGCAGATACATTACAGACAATCCGGTTTGCCAAGTCGCTGCCTTTGGATATTGCCCAGTTCAGCATACTGACGCCCTATCCGGGGTCTGAGATATTTGATAATTTACGGGCTAAGGGTGAATTGGATGATGGACTTCGTCCTGGCGGAACTCTCGACACCTCGGTTTGGTTGCGGTATTCTTCCTATATAAGCTATACGGATAAAAACCCGATATGGGTAACTCCCGAACAGACGCCTGAACAACTGAAAACACTGCAAAAGCGGGCACTTCGAGAATTCTATTTCAGGCCAAAACATTTTTGGGAACAAATCAAACGACTACGAATCCGTGAGATTCCAAAAATTGCCAAAACAGCAATTGATACTTTTTTCTAATGCCAACTGCAATCGCAAACGATACTCTCAGAGCTCGTAAGGTTTGATTATGCTGCATGATAACAAAGTCGCTCTTTCTCTGGTAGCACCGCTATATCAGGAAGAATTGTGCCTCCCCGAATTGATCAGCCGGCTGACGGCGGTTTTTGAAGGAATGGGGGAGTCCTATGAATTGGTTTTCGTTGATGATGGCAGCCGGGATAATTCATTCGAAATCCTGCGGAAAGCTGCTGCAGGCAACCCCAATATCAAGGCGCTTCGTTTTACCCGAAATTTCGGACAGACACCAGCCATGGCTGCAGGGATTGATGTGGCCGTTGGTGACGTGATTATCACAATTGACTCTGATCTGCAAAATTCTCCTGAAGATATTCCTATGCTGGTTCAGGCATTGCGCGACAACCATGTGGATGTGGTTTCGGGGTGGCGCAAGGATCGTCAAGACCGCGTTTTTACACGTAAAATCCCGTCTTGGTGTGCCAATCGAATGGTTTCATTGTTCAGCGGATTAAGTCTCCACGATTATGGATGCTCATTGAAGGCATATCGTGCCAGTTTTCTGAAAAGAATTTCATTATATGGTGAAATGCACCGGTTTATTCCCGCCCTTATCGCACGCGAAGGCGGTAAGGTTATCGAGGTGCCTGTTAATCATCACGCCCGGACGCGCGGAGTCTCAAAGTACGGTCTTGAGCGGGTTGAAAAGGTCTTTCTCGATCTATTTTTGCTGAAATTCATGTCGGGTTTTTCAACGCGGCCAATTCATTTTTTCGGACGTTTTGGGTTACGCATGATCGCAGCTGGATTTTTAGTCGGTGGTTACACATTATATATGCGTTTTATCCAGGAAATTCAGGGACTGTTATTATTGCCTCTGGTAATGCTGACCATGCTCTTTTTGATTCTCGGGTTACAGACCATTCTGATGGGGCTGCTGGCCGAGATTGGTATCCGCACATATCACGAATGCCAACATGAAAAGTTGATTTATGTTATTGCAGAAAAATTAAACTGATGTGCGGATTCGTCGGTATAGTTCGATGCGATCCTAAACAAACGGTCGATACCGGTATACTTACACGGATGAATGACTGTTTGAAACATCGGGGGCCAGATGATGCCGGTTTTGCGATTTTTGCGAATGTCGGTATTGCCCATCGGCGGTTAAGTATCATCGACCTTTCAATCGGGGCATCCCAGCCACTATACAATGAAGACAAATCCGTAGTTGTTGTATTTAATGGCGAAATCTATAACTACATTGACTTACGCAACAACTTACAACAGTGCGGTCACATCTTCCACACGAAATCAGATACGGAAGTCCTTGTGCATGGATGGGAAGAATGGGGGACCGATCTTCCACAGCACCTGGATGGAATGTTTGCATTTGCCCTCTTCGATCACAGCAAATCAACGCTTTTTTTGGCGCGGGATCGTTTCGGGAAAAAACCTTTATATTATTCCTTACAGAACGGCACATTCCTATTCGGAAGCGAATTAAAAGCGTTTCGGGAATATCCTGGATTCAACAGGGAGTTGGATCCAGTCGCTATCCGACAATATTTTGCGCATGATTATGTGCCGACCCCGAGAACCATTTTCCGCGATTGTTATAAAATGCCAGCTGCATCTTCCATGCTTCTATCGACCAATAGTCTTCATCAATTGCCGTCTCCATGCTCATACTGGAGCCTATCGTACAGCCCAAAACTGAAACTATCTTTTTCAGAAGCCTTAGAGGAAGGCAAACGACTTTTGGGGAATGCGGTAAAAAAACGATTGATGAGTGATGTGCCACTTGGAGTACTTCTTAGTGGTGGCCTTGATAGCAGCTCGGTTGTTTCAATGCTGCGCGAGTATCTCCCGGAAGGCGACATTCAGACATTTTCAATTGGCTTTGACCAAGATTCATATGATGAGTCTCCTTACGCACAGCGGATATCGGATCATTTTCGCACAAGACATCATGTCAAGCGGATTACAGGCGAAGATGTAGTCTGCCAACTTGAACCTGTGCTGGCACAAATTGATGAGCCCTTTTCTGATACGTCTCTCTTACCAACAACCGTTTTGTGCAAATTTGCCCGTGAGAATGTAACTGTCGCGCTCAGCGGTGATGGCGGTGATGAACTTCTGGCAGGATACGATCCGTTTCTTATGTGGCGTTTCCTTGGGTTTCCAGGGCGAATCATTGGCATGACGCGTTTTTTCTGGCGCTGGATCGAGAGGTCTCTTCCTGCTTCTGATCGAAACATGAGCCTGCGTTTCCGGTTGCACCACTTCCTTCAAGGTTTTCCGCAAGGCATAAGAAATGACAATGCATTGCGATGTGCATTATGGATGTCCTCGTTCCCACCTGAAGAACACGCGAATTTATTTATCAACAATGCAATTGACCACCAAGACATCATACATGCACCAGTTCCGCCGACATTGAATATTTCGAAGGAACATTCAATCGATCAGATGGGTGATTGGTTTTCACGTTTTTATTTGCATGACGATATTCTAGTTAAGGCTGACAGGGCAAGTATGATTCATTCACTTGAACTCAGGTCGCCATTTTTGGACACAGAGCTGACTGAGTTTATATGCCATCTTCCTGTAGAAATGAAAATAAAACATTCTGAGCGGAAGGTTATTTTGAAGAAGATGATGTCGGATCGTTTACCATCCGATATTCTACGGCGGAAGAAAAAAGGATTTGGGATGCCAACGGCAAACTGGCTCCGTGGGCATTTATCAGAGCCACTTCAAGAACTAAGCTCTCCAGATCTTCTGCATAAACAGGGACTGTTCAACCCAGGTTACATCGGGCGCCTTGTTCATGAGCATATTTGCAGAAAAGCTGATCATCGGAAGCAATTATGGACATTTTTAGTCTATCAGCTATGGTCTCAACAGCACCACTTGATATAAATCGTTGCTACAAAAGAAGGTACAAACAAAGACGATCAACGGTATCCTGACACACAAAATCAAAACCATGGGATGCGACATTCAAAAACAATACGCGGTAAGCGAATTTTTTTTGTTTACGAATTGAGCCTGCCACGGGCAAAACACTTACGCCTTATCACAGAACAGCATATCAGACTTTACGCACTTAGTTTGTTCACGACCCTACGGACCGACCACCAAGCCGCGGCGGACTAAAAACGTCATGACATGAACAGAGAGATGAATCCTTGACGGATTTGTGATCTTGCGGTATTTTTGGGCTGGGCAGAAAGGAGAATTCATGGAAACAATCCAACGATTGTGCCGTGTGGTATTGGTTGCGATACTCGCGGTACTCGTAATTGCCTGGGTAGCTGGACAAACGGCACGGGTTCAGGTACGACAGGCCTCGGTTCGTAGCCAACCGGATTATTTTATGGGACATGTTCTAGACGTGATTCCGTATGATACGCCAACGAAGATTGCGGAAGTCCGCGGGACATGGCTCAAGGTCGATACTGAAGGAAAACCGCAGGGCTGGGTCAATGAATCCGCTTTATTTTTGCGAGGAGTGTCAGCACAATCAGATTCGGCTTCTGTTCAGGAAAGCGCCGCTCAGGAAGAGTTGAGTCTGGCCGGACGCGGTTTTACCCAACAGATGGAAGACGAGTATCGTCTTGAGGCCGGGAGCGACGCCTATCAGTATGTCGACAGGATCGAAAACGATGCACTTTACCAGATAGAGGAAAACAGCCTTGGCGCATTTCTGCAGGAAGGCGGGCTCATGCTCAGAACAGGAGGTGCACAATGAAAAATAAAATCATCACAATTGCAACTGCCTGTGTCGCACTCGTATGCACGATCCTGATCGTCACTTCTCCTGACGCCCTGAGCTTTGGCCTCGGGAAAGGAATCGGATTCGGCGACATAAAAAAAGCTGTTGAGATCGGTAAAAAAACGAAACACGCATTTGAGGCAACCGACATGACGGCAGAACAGGAATATTATCTCGGCCGCTCTGTATCCGCAAAAATACTTGGCACCTGCAAGCTATACGAAAAACCGGAAACAGTACAATATATCAACCGACTGGGCAATATGCTGGCCAAGGCGTCAGACCGCCCGGAATTATTCAACGGCTATCACTTTGCGATTCTGGAGTCAGACGAGATCAACGGCTTATCTGCTCCGGGAGGATTTGTTTTTGTCACACGCGGTCTGCTGCGTTGTTGTGACTCGGAAGACGCGGTTGCTGCGGTCCTAGCCCACGAGATCAGCCATATCGTCTACAAGCACGGCCTGCGCTCGATCCGGACAAACCGCATGGCACCGGTGGCCGGAATCCTGATCGGTGAGGCAGCATCACGTGCCGGTGCCGGACAGGCGACGTCACTACTCAGCACATTTTCCGGCAGCATTGATGACATCAGCACGCAACTGATCAACGGCAAATACAGCCGCGAAACAGAAGATAAAGCCGACGAGCATATGCTGCAGATCCTGCAGCGACTGGGATATGATCCTGCGGCGTTCATCTCTGTGCTTCAGGCTTTGGCGGAAAACGCAGTAGCAGGAAAAAGCAAAAGCGGTTTTTCCAAAAGCCACCCCGATCCTCAGTGGCGCACCAGCAGGATGCAAAACCGGCTGACAAAAAGTCCGGCTATCCCCGTAAAAACGACGCCTGAACGACAGCAACGATTTTTCACGGCAATGAGCGGAATCTGAGTATTGCATACAGAACAGACAATGCCATACGAGGTGCATGATTCCAGCCGCTCAAAACGTTGGCTGGCTGGAATCGGCATCGGTATTCTCTGCGGCGTCCTTGCGCTTGTCCTGTTATATACCACACCGGTACTGGACGGAATTGAAAATGTCAGTTGGTCGTGGCGGGCAAAGTGGATAGCGTCACCAACAGAAACAACCAAACAAATCAACATCATCGCCATCGACGATGCCAGCCTGAACTGGGTTGAAAACAAGGCTGGTGTCTCGTGGCCCTGGCCGCGTGAGATCTACGGCCATATTCTTTCCTATTTAAAACGTGCACCGATCCACTCACTCACCGCCGACCTCTTGTTTGAGCAAGAGCAAACAGTCGCATCGGATCAGGCTCTCGCCGAATCGATCCGACAAGGCCCGCCTGTTATTGCTGCATTTTCATTGTCAGACAGCACTGGCCCAGACGAGAAACTGCCGACCGAGATCTCCCGTTTTTTTACGGCACTGCCGCCGACTCAGAATCAGCAGTTACCCCAAAAGTTCATGACCACAATATCACGGCGATTTGCGCGATTTCCGATTCCTGAGCTGTGGCCGGTGATCAGTAGTCTCGGCAATGTCATTACAGAACCAGACTCTGATGGTGTCATCCGTCGGGTTCCGCTTGTTCGCCTTTATCAAAACAAAATCGTCCCTTCACTCGCACTTGCGTCGGTTGCATTGGGGAAAAATTTAACACTGAATGAGATTTCCGATGCCCCCGCACTTGTGAGTCCTTCGGTTCCTCGCCGCGTCCTGCTTGGGCAGAACGCAGAAATCATCCTGCGCTACCGTGGCCCTGCCCAAACCTATCAGACCATCAGCGCTGCTGCGATCCTGCAGAGTGAATGGCAAATCCGTGAAGGTAAAACAGCGCAAATTGATCCTATGACCTTCCGACAAAAACGCATTCTGCTGGGTATCACAGCAACCGGCGGCACCGGAGGATTCGATCTGAAAGCGACTCCAGTGTCCAAAACCATGTGCGGTGCGGAGATCAACGCGACAGCCATCGACAACCTGATCAGCGGTGACTGGATGACCCCTCCCTCCCGTCTGACTGTAATTTTTGCAGTGCTGCTATCAACTGTTCTCACCGGCCTGATCTGCCTTCGGTTTTCGAAATCATGGCAAAATCTGTTGCTGATTCCGTTGACACTTGCAACACTACTGGGAGCAAGTATTGTCCTGTACAAGGCCGGTTTCTGGTGGCCGGTCGCCGGACACGGAATCGCACTTCTAATAACCATCGTCCTGATGATCGCCTACCATTACGCAACAGAAGGCAGGCGCCGGCGATTTATCCAGAACGCGTTCATGCACTATCTTAGTCCGAAAGTCATCGCAGAATTGATTACACATCCAGATCAGCTGAGGTTGGGTGGACACCGCCGCCCCCTAACCATTTTCTTCAGCGACCTGCAAGGATTCACTTCCATTTCAGAACGGCTGGAGCCTGAACATCTCACACAACTTTTAAACGAATACCTCGGCGAAATGACCGAAATCATACTGGACTGCGGCGGAACGCTTGACAAGTACGAAGGCGATGCAATCATCGCATTCTGGAATGCTCCGGTTTCCCAAGCAGACCACGCGGAACGCGGAGTCCTCGCTGCCCTGCTCTGCCAGAAGAAGCTTGCACAGAGAAGACGGGAGTGGCAACAGCGGTATGGCGTAGCACTGCATATGCGCATCGGCATGCATACCGGTGACGCCATTGTCGGCAATATGGGGTCTGGACGGCGGTTTGACTACACGATGCTGGGGGATGCCCCGAATCTTGCATCCCGTCTTGAGGGCGTCAACAAAGTCTTTGGAACAACGATTCTTGTTTCAGGCAGTACTTGGTCTCTCACGAGCGACCGATTTCAGTTTGGCAGAATCGGGCGCATCCTTGTCGTCGGGCGGCAGACACCAGTTGATGTCTACACGCCGTACGGTGACAGTGATCAGGAACGTGAACCAGCCTATGATGAAATTGCAGAAGCCGTCGAGTTGTGCCTGCAGCAAAAGTGGGAAGAGGCGTTGCCATTATTAAACAGGCATCTGGCATTCCCGGCCGCGCAGGCCTACCTCACAAAGCTGGAAGAGTGCCAGAATAAATGGGACGGCATCTGGCATCTGAATGAAAAATAGGCATACGTTTTATTTTTCTTTAACATAAGCAACCGCACGAACAACATTCATATGCAAAAACAGTAACGCACACATTGCCGTTTTCTATCGTAATCTTTTATTCAAAACCAGAGTGCCCATTTCGATCAACATGAATTCGGCCGTTGGTACGAAATTTAAAAAAAAAGAAACCTGAACAATCCGTCAGGCTTCTTTCTCATTCTGTTCAAACTTTTCAAAAGCTCACGCTACAGCGGTTGTCCGAGCCTTAGCGCTGCACACGTCCTGAAGCGTTACCGCCCATCAGTGCTGCAATTTCCGCGGCGCTGGTGAAGTTGAAATCGCCTTTGAGCGAATGCTTCAGGCAGCTTGCCGCCACAGCAAACGAGATCGCCGACTGTGAATCAGCGTAGTCTTTCGAGGTCAGCGCATAGATCAGACCGCCTGCAAAGGAGTCGCCGCCGCCGACGCGGTCAACAATCCAGCGGATTTCATACGGCTCATATTTGCCCTCAAACGACAGCGGCGCGAAGAAGGCTTTACCCGCGGCCTTGTCATACAGCATCGCGCCCCAGTTGTTATGAGTTGCTGAGATGCTTTCGCGCAGGGTGATGGCGACCTTGCTGACATTGGGGAAGCGTTCGCAGATCTGGGTAGCAACCGACACGTATGCGGCGCTGTTAATCTGCCCGCTTTCGACCGAGGTGCCTTCTGCGTGGATGTTGAGAACATCTTCAGCATCTTCTTCATTGCCGATGACAACGTCGACATACTCAAGGATCTTCGGCATGCATTCGCGTGCGAGATCTTTCGGTGCTGTACCGGCGCGCCACTTCCACAGTTTCTTGCGGAAGTTCAGGTCACATGAAACGGTGACGCCTTTTTCCTTCGCCTTTTTGACAAACGCGAGCTGTGCCTTGTAAGCGGCTTCACTCAGTGACGGGGTGATGCCGGTCACGTGCAGCCACGTTGCGCCGTCAAGCGCTTTATCGAAGTCATAATCTTCCGGCCCGGCCATCGAGATCGAGCTGTAGTCTCGGTCGTAGACCACCGACGAACCGCGCTGGTTGGCGCCGGTTTCGAGAAAATACAGGCCAACGCGTCCCTTGTCAGAGCGCAGGATGCAGTTCGTGTCGACACTGAGGCCGCGTAGCTGGGTGATGATGCTTTCAGCAAGAACGTTTTTCGGAAGAGCCGTGATATAGCGGACGGGGATGTTGTTGATGCCGAGGAACGCCGCGACGTTTGCCTCACCGCCGCCGAAGGTGACATCCACACTTCCGGGCAGAACCTGCCGGAACCGGTAAAACTCTTTCGGTGCAAACCGAATCATGATTTCGCCAAAGGTCACAATCATCACAACTCTCCTAGTCATATGCAAAAAAGGGTCAAAGCCTGCAACCGCTGAAAGCAAGCGGCAGGCAGAAAAACTTCAATTCAAGACCCTACTGCTATAGCAGACAAGGCAAAAAAACGCAACCACAATCCGCCCTACTTTTTCTCATATAACAAAAAAGCATCTTGTATTGTGCCCTCCCTGCGTGCAAAAAGTTTTACCTTGACTATTCTTGAGTAATATGAATTATTCTTTATTAACAATGACACGCAAAATAGCAACAAGCATCGGGATCATTGCGTTTCCGTCTATATCATTGCCAAAGATGTTTTCAAGATGCATCATCGTGTAATTATTAGTCGAACGATTGAGTTTCCCCGACAATCAAGACGCGTTTCACCGTATGCCCTTAATGAAACGAAAAGTATCTGCGATATTAAAATATCCTCTGGCATAGAGGCCATGTAACTAAAGGAGAAGAATGTGCTGCTGAATATGATTACAACAACTGGCTATCTCTTACTTCTTGGCGCAGTATTAATGGGGCTTTACAGTTGGCTGCGTAAAACCTCATTTGAGAACCAGCAATCTGGTGAAGACAGCATGTGGAAAAATCTTCCAAAACCCTTTAGCAAAAAAGTGATCGCCTGCATTTTTATTCTTGGCGCGATTGGTATCAGTGTCGACAAAGCGATTTTCTATGCCGAGGCAGGACAATCGTATCTGGTTCAGTATCCCTGGGGAACACAAACTGCCGTGCTGACTCCGGGGTTCCATCCTCGCTGGCTGGGCGAAACAATTGTCTTTAAAAAATTTCTGACCGTTTCCTTCGGACCAGACAATAACGAAGATTTTTCCGGTACGGCACCAACACAGACAATCCGCTTTAATGACTCGGTCACTGCAGACGTCCGCCTGACAGCCCGGTTTCAGCTCCCAGAAAATGCTGAACAGTTTCTGCCCATGGCCATCGCATACCGCAGTCAGGAAAACCTGATTAACTCGTCATTGATCCCGGCCATGCAGGAATCGATGCGAAATGCCGGACGGATGTTCTCGGCACAAGAATATATCGGCGGCCGGGGCGGTGACTTTGAAAACGCAGTCCTCGACCAGATCCGCAATGGGATCTACCTGCTTGATGTTGAAGAAGATCGCTCCAGTCACGGGCTGAAACAAGTCACCGATGAAGCGACCCGGACAATCCAGCAGGACCAGACAATTCAGGTCTGCGTAAATATCCGACGCGATATGAACGGGCAGGAAATGCGGAAAGATTCAGGCGAAAACCCGCTGGAAAAGTTCGGGATCACACTTGCCCAGGCAAACGTTCAAGACGTTGACCCAGATCCGAAATTCAAGGAAAAACTCCAGGAACAACGCGATGCCGCAGCGCAAGTCGCAATTGAACGGCAGAATGCCCGCAAAGAAGAAGAACGCAAAAAACGAATTATTGCACAAGGTGAAGCCGAAAAGGCTGAAACTCAAATCGGCCTCGAAAAGAAACAGATCGAACAGGTCGTCGCAGCAGAAACCAAAGCAAAAATGGCAAAACAAGAACAGCTTGAACGCATCACGCAAGCAGAAACACAGAAGCGTGAGGCAGAGATCGAAAGACAAAGAAAAGAAGTTGAACTGGAAACCGCAAAACTGGAAGCCCAGCGCCAGCTGGAACTGGCTCAGGCAGAAGCAAAAGCACGCGAGTTGAAAATGAAAGCGGATAATGCGCTCGAACAGCGTTTGGCTGCTTACGTCGAAGTATCACGCGTATATGCCGAGGCGATCCGTGGCAATCAGATCGTACCGCAAGTCGTCGTTCAGGGAAGCGAAGGCAAAGGCGGGTCAAACGCAACCGATTTAATCAACCTCCTTACCGCAAAAGCTGCGCACGACTTGGGAGTAACCATATCAGAAAGTGCACCACCCGCAACAGCGGCAACAAAATAAGAGAAAACAACGCGAATCGCTGCGCAAAACGCCGAACAAAGAAATGTCGAAGAGCTGGGATAATCCATTCGGCTCCCTGCACGAAGGAGAAAAAATGAACACGAAATTTGTCCGTCTGATTCTTTGCATTTCTCTGATTGCATGTGGTCTTTTATGCTACCAGCAACAATACGCCGGTGCCGAAGGGCAGGATGAAAACGCCAAAGGCAAAAATGAGAAAAAGGAGGCGCTCGTGATCACAGGACAATGTCATTGCGGAAAAATCAAATACAAAGCCACAGGCGAAGTCGTTGAGTGCAACTATTGCAGCTGCCGCGGTTGCCAGCTAGCAACGGGAACATTGAAAGCACCGTTTGTGAAAATATTCCGGAAAGATCTGCAGATCCTATCGGGAGAGCCCAAGACGTTCCAATCCGATTCCAAAGCCCAGTGTGACGTAAACGGCGTATGGCATTTTTGCCCCGATTGCGGCTCGCAGATTTTCTGGGTCGGGCACAACAGCGACAAAATGGATCTCTTCGCCGGTACACTTGACGACACCTCGCTATTCAAAGTAAAAGAGGAGAATTAGCGTCAGCCATTCGCATTGTACAAACCTGAGAGAAAAAAAAACGACGTCATAGCAAACAAAAGCAATCCCAGTAATTTTACCGGGATTGCTTTTTTATTTATTCACGAAAAAGGTTTCTCGTTATGCAGGTAGCAGCTGGACGGTCTGCCCTGATTTCAGGTTCAGCGTCAGGATATCGCCTTTCTTGACTTCGTCCTTGCCGCCTTTCACCTTGACCTTGACCGTGCCGCCGAAAGGATTAGCCAGCATCACCCTCGCCGCACTCTCCGGCCGCAGCGTCACCGACACAGCTCTGCCCTTCTCCGCTTTGCCGTCAACCAGCACGCCGCCTTCTGCGCGCACCCCTTTAAACGAGCACGTCGGCCAATCAATCGGCACCCCTCGCATCACATACAGAACGCCGCGCTGTGACTGTACGAGCATCTCCATAATCGCACCGGTTGCGCCCATGCCCGCATCCATCTGCATAATTTCGCCACGGCGGCCTTCCGCACACATGATTGACGACGCAGCACTTTTACCAAGCAAAGAGAGACCGGGGAAATTCACATCGTGCAGCGTGCCCTGCCCCTCATTGGTAAACACCCTCTTCCAGATCTCAAGCGTCAGCTCAGCCATCCGGCCGTTGCCCATCCGCGAGTGCAGGATCGACGCCCACGGCATGCACCAGCCGCTCCAGCGTCCCATACCCATGCCGACCCAATGGTCAATTGATCGGGCGACTGTCATCGTCCACTCCGGATCGTTTACATCAATCGAATCAAACGGATACATCCCGCCGAGATGAGAATGGTGGCGGTGGCTTTCTTCCAGATCTTTCCCGTCCCACAGCCCGATATGTGCGCTATCGCCTTCGCCAAAGATAGATGCTTTCGGAAGATTAGCATGAATATCTTCCCACACCGGATCCGCTTTTACCTTCAGGCTTTTTGCCGCCGCCATCAGGTTTTCACACAGCTTATGAATCGCCGCAAGTTGGAAGCTGGAGTTTGCACCCCACGCATCCATGTTCGCTCCACCGTACTCTGGGCTGACGCTGACGGGCAGGTGATATTTCCCGTTTGGCTTCTTCTCCATCATCGCGGCAAACACCTTCATCGTGCCGACCATGAACGGATACGCCTTTTCTTTCAGGAACTTCATATCCGGCTTGAACACCGCATAGTCGTACATCATCTGCGCCACCCACGCCGTGCACGCGTGGTCGATGGTTCCCGTCCAGAAACTGCCCATGCACATGCAACGGTCGTCAACCGCGTGCGGCAAGAGGCGGCCGTCTTCCACGCCGACAAACTTCTTCGCATTGTCCTTGAGCGTCTCTTCCCACCCGAGAACCAGATCAAACAGTGGCATCAGGTGGTCAAGGGCGTTGCCCCGATACGACGGCCAGTAACACATCTGTACGTTAATATTGAAGTGATAGTCGCTCGACCATGGCGGCAGCTGATACTCTTCGATCCACGGCCCTTGCAAAGTCGCGGCAATCGCGCCGGGGCGGGTAAGGCCTGCAAACTTGAACATCCCGTACTGATATAAAAACTGCAGCTTTTCATTCGGTAGTTCCAACTCGGGCGACTGTTTCCAATATGATTTCCACCACTTCGCCACCGTTTTCGTCAGCGCCTCAAAGCCGCCTTTTTTCACCGACGCAGCAATCAACGAGGCAGCCGCCCAACTTGCATCCGCATCCTTGCCGCGCGCAGTCGTCAGCAGAATTGTATTGCCGCAGATTTCATGATATACCGCAATCCCGTCATTGACCGGCATCGGCTGCGCCCATCCGCCGACCGTTTTTTCACTCTTGCGTACCGGCGCTTCAAACGAAATTTTTTCGAGCTGTCCGTTCAGCGTATCCCACGCCGGACAATCATTGATGCTGATCTTTCCGAGCCCCGCACCTGAGATGCCGATCAAATTCTTTTCCATGTGCATCGTAATCTGCAGCGTAGTTTTTTTATTGTTCTTCAAATACGTAATCGTAATCAGGCCAGTCTCATAGCAGAGGCTGCCGGACACAAGGCTCGCGCCCTTGCCCAGATCCAGTTCAACCCGTCCGACCGGAATCACACTCGGACGCGGCGGTTGCCCTTCGACCTTCTCGGTCGTGGTCACAAATAAGCTGCGCAACCCCGCTTCGTCATTAGCCTCAAGGCACCGGCGGATCGCGACAAAGTTCTGCTTCTCTGTCCACGGCATCCCCCCGCGGTGGTCCCACAGATCTGCCTGTCCCAGCGTCACCCGCAGGATCTGTCCTTCGCCCCAAACCATCGCCCCCATCGTTCCGTTGCCCAAAAGCATCCCCGTATGGGTTCGTGGTAACGGAAATTCCCACCCTGCCGTCTTGTGCACTTTTTGCACTCCTTATGCAATTTTTTCGCTTCGCATGCAACTCGCATCACAAAAAACACTTGTTCCTACCATGCGAGATGGTACTATTTGCTTCACATGTATTGCATTTTAATCACTATAAATCGATAAACAAACTATTAAGACCCTACTTTTGAAGCAACTGAGGTATAATTTTGATGCACAGACAATGGCAAATGCACCTTTGGAATCTGAACCAACCGCCTGCTGGCTCCAATCTGTGGGTTTTTAAAATCACCACATTCCGCAGTATCGGCGACTTCTACTCACTGCAACTCCCTAGCGGAATTACACTTAGATTATTAATCAAGGGAAGCGGAGTCGTCCGTGTCGGGGATCAGGAATGGAAAACCGTTCCCGGCGATTTTTTCTGCGCAATCCCCGGTGTCCTGATCGAAATGTATGATAATGAAGATGATCCTTGGCACTGGTTAGAATGGCAGGTCACCGGAAGCGGAGCGATGGGATATATCACCGCAATCGGCCTGAAACCGGATCAGCCCGTCCGCCACGCCTCAAATCCTGAATGTGCCGCCGAAACCTACAACAAACTGTATAATGAGTTCGTTAATGAAAACAGAAATCCTTATTTAGCAATATCTTACACCTACACCCTTTGTCAGAATTGCAACAATGAACAAGAGCATGCGCAAACATCTTCAGACCACCGAAGCAGCATTGTCAGCGATGCCATAGCGTTTTATGAAGCCCATCAGTCGACAGAAATCAACATCAACTCTCTAGCCGAGAGTATCGGTGTCAACCGGACAACTCTCTTGCGCGCCTTCCGTCAGACCCTGAACATGTCGCCACTCGAATACCTCCAGCGCCAACGAATGATCAAAGCCTCGGAACTGCTATCTCTCACAGACCTTCCACTCAAAACCATTGCCCGAAGCATCGGATTTCGCAATGAAAAATACTTCAGCCGATGCTTTGACCAGAACTATGGAGTCCCTCCCGGAATCTGGCGAAAACAGCGGATGGCAAACCCACTAGGCAAAGAGGTTGACACTGCAACGAAAAAACGGTAAATATCCCAAAATCAACTTTTCTCGGATGCACAATCATGACTCCATGATGTTTTCCTGTAAGGTATTGTAATTGCGCACGCAATTCCTATGATTAATAAAAAGTCAACACATTGCACCGAAATAGATCATCCTTGCCAACCCGAAATCCGGTTACACCGGAAAAGGCATAAACCAGACTGAGGAGTTTGTTGATGAATGAAACAGGCACCGCCCCAAATCAGGATCTTGCAGGATCACAGCAGTCGCAAGCCTTTCTGTCACCCAAAATAGTTGGCATTGCGGTGTTCGTCTTTGCCATGGTGTTTGCCTTTTTTACAAACCACGCTTGGGAAGACTTTTACATCACATATCGAACCAGCGTAAACCTCGCGACAGGCAAAGGGTTTGTCTTCACCCCCGGCCAGCACATCCACGCCTACACGTCTGTACTGAATACCATCGTGCCTGCGTTCTTCCGTTTTATCGTTGGGGAAGGAAAAGACCAACTCGTTCTCTGGCTTTACAGGATCGTCAGCGCCGGATCGTTGGCGGTAGCATGCTCGATAGTGTACGCACAACTACGACAAATGAAGTTCGGAAATCTGACGTTGCTTGCGACAATGGTAATCTTCGGCCTTGAAGCAAAACTGATCGACTATACCATTAACGGGCAGGAAGTCGCATTCATGGTTCTGTTTCTGAGCCTGTCGGCGATGGTGCTTGTCGGCAACATCAAGCGCCCTGCATTGGTTCTCGGCCTTGCCTGGGCTGGAGCCATGTACACCCGCCCCGATGCGTTCATCTACTGCGCGGCGATTGCCATCAGTGTCTTTATCTTCCCGGCTGCATCCTCACGCAAGCGGATTGAACTGCTCAAGATATTTGCCATCGCAACCGGATGTGTCGTTATTCTCTATCTGCCTTGGGCATTGTGGGCATGGAGCTATTACGGAAGCCCGGTTCCCCATACCATTACCGCAAAAGGTCTGGGACTTCCGACCGGACTGCGGGGACAACTCGAACGACACCTCTATATTATGCGCAATGTACAGACAATTCCACTGAGCCAGGCATGCAAGTCAGTCTATATGCCTGCAGTCTTCTTTTATGGCGGCTGGCCGAAACAGCTGACTTGGGCATTTGCCGGACTCGCCTATATCGCCTCATTCTACTGGCTGATTCCCTTTGCAAATCCCAAAGCACGCGCCTTCAGCTTCGCAACCCTGATCTGCCTTTACTATCTGAACTATGTTCCGACAGTCGCCGCTTCATGGTACTATCCCAACGCCGGAGTGTTCACATCACTGGCAATCGGTTTCATTCTCTTTGACCTGAAACGATCGACGGACTGTATCATCAGCCACAACCCTGAACAAAGCCTCATCCGCACCCTAAAGCTGATCCGCACAGCCATCCCGGCAATCATTATTCTTGCCATTCTGGCTGTCACTTGCATGGTCGCGATCCAAATCCGCATCCAACAGCGGCTCATCGAAGACGGTGTCCGCACCAAAATCGGCCTCTGGCTGAAAGATAATGCCAAATCCCCGAATGACACCGTATTTCTTGAGTGTTTGGGGTATATCGGCTATTTCTCAAACCTGAAGATGTACGACTTTCCGGGGCTCTGCTCGCCGGAGGTCGTTGAAGCCAGAAAACGGGTCGGAAATGACTGGGGCAATCTCATTCAAGACCTGAAACCGGATTGGCTTGTATTGCGCGTCAAGGAAATCGGAGGCCTCAACAGCAATCACCCGGGGTTGCTTGAATCACAATATACCGTAGCCAAAAGGATTGACGTCCTGAAAGAAGTCGAAGCGCAACCGTTTATCCCGGGCAGAGACTACCTGTATTTCGATATCGGATTCACGATTTTCAAACGCAAGGCCAATGAATAAGCCGGTATCACACGCAGACTCACAGTACCCCAGAGAAGGCGCGGACGCGTCACTCTGGGTGAGGAGTAGGAATGCCTTCTTCAGCTGACTCCAATCGCGATATTTCCGATACGGATCAAATCTGCATTGAAACGCAACGCGACCGGAAACCGCCGCTGGCTTGGGCGGTAGGCGGAGCGATATTTCTTATAGCAATCATCTTTGCGCTTTTCACGAATCATGCGTGGGAAGATTTTTACATCACTTACCGTTCCAGCGTCAACCTCGCCATCGGAAACGGCCTCGTGTTTACTCCGGGCGAACGCGTCCATTCATTTACATCTCCCACCAATACGCTGATTCCGGCACTGCTGCGCTATATGGTTGGTGAGGGGCGGGATCAGACAGTCCTCTGGCTTTACCGAATTTTGTGCGCACTGGCTCTCGGTACATCCGCATCAATGGCCTACCGCTGGCTGTATCGCGTCGGCTTCGGTAAAATCGCTCTGGCAGTAACACTGGTCTTTTTGGGGCTAGAATCAAAAGTACTCGACTACACCATTAACGGTCAGGAAGTCGCTTGGATGATCCTGTGCCTGATCCTCGCGGTCACGGCGCTGATGGGATCAGGCTCGCAAAAGCGCGTTTCTCTCTGGCTGGGACTGGCGTGGACGGGGGCAATGTACACCCGCCCGGACGCATTCATCTATTGCGCAGCATTAGCATCCGGCATTTTCCTGTTCCCGAAATCGACCGCATTCGCACGCAAAGAGCTGTTGAAAATCTACGCACTGGCGACTCTCGGCGTCATCGTTCTCTACATGCCGTGGATTCTGTGGGCGTGGAGCTACTACGGAAGCCCTATCCCGCACACAATCATGGCCAAAGGCCTCGACATCCCCCACGGGATTCTGGCCAAAGCGCAGGATCACATCAGCCAACTGCTGCATAAAAAACCGCTGAGCATGTCCACGTCATTTGTGTTCATGCCAGCCTACCTCCGCGTCGGCGGGTGGCCCTTCGGGCTGCTCCTCGTCTTCAAATCGATCGCATACCTAGCTGCGTTTTACTGGCTGGTACCATCTGCAAGCGCAAAAGGTCGCGCCCTCAGTTTTGCCACGCTCTTTTCATTTTACTATCTGAATTATGTCCCCAAAATGCCGGCATGGTGGTATTTTCCGAATGCGGAAGTCTTCGCATCACTCACAGTCGGTTTTATTGTCCACGACCTCTACCGTCTGGCGAACCACATCGGCACACACAAGTCCAACCCGCGCCGCAGCCGACTACTACGCTGCTCAATCCATATCGCAAGCACTGCCATGGTTACGCTGGTTTTAACAGTAACGCTACTTGCCGCGCGGTCGATCCATTACCACCAGTTGCTGGTTGAAGACGGTGTGCGGACGAAAATCGGCCTTTGGCTCAAAGAACATGCGGCCTCACCACGAGACACGGTTTTTCTTGAGTGCCTCGGCTATATCGGTTACTTCTCTAATCTGAGGATGTACGACTATCCGGGCCTCAGCTCTCCCGAAGTCGTCAAAGCCAGAAGAAAGGTCGGTAATGACTGGGCAAAGATCATTGAGGAGCTTAAACCCGACTGGCTCGTCCTACGTCCCTGCGAAATCGGAACCATTACGCAAAATGATCAGGAACTACTGACAAAAAAATACAGCATTGCCTACGCCCTCGATAACATGGAAAATCTGAAACAACTGCCGATGTTTCCGGGAATCGGTTATTTATACTACGATATCGGTTTTTCAATTTATAAAAAGAACAATGCCCACAATGATCCCTGTCCGTAACAGAAAACCCAATGCGGGTATCATGGCATCAGGCAGCAGATCGTAACACAAACCGGAAACGACAGACGCCCTCGCAAACAAATGATGCGGCGAGAGTCGAAAAGAAATAAACGTTAAGGAAACAAACGCGGTTTGATTACCGCGCTGCGGCAAGCAAAAACAGGAGTAACCATGAGTTCTTCATCCCCTGACCAATCGACTCAGGAGTGCGGCACGGAACAATCCAGCCATACCGGATCACCTGCACGGATGCCGTGGGCGGTCGGCGGCATCGTCGTTCTTGTTGCGCTTCTCTTTGCCGCCTACACCAACCACGCATGGGAAGACTTCTACATCACCTACCGCACCAGCGTCAATCTGGCTGAAGGTAACGGCCTCGTCTTTACTCCCGGGCAGAAAGTCCATACGTTTACGTCACCAATCAACACGCTGCTACCGGCACTGATTCGTTATCTTCTTGGCAAGGGAAGCGACACGATGGTTCTCTGGATCTACCGCATCGCCTGCTCTGCAACGCTTGCGGCCGCATGCATGCTGCTTTACCGGTGGATGAGAACGCTGAAGATCAAGCACATGATCCTGTTGACAGCGACCATCCTGATCGGTCTGGAATCGAAGGTCATCGATTTCACAATCAACGGGCAGGAAGTCGCGTTCATGATCTTCTTTCTGGCGATGTCGATTCTCTGCATGATGGGTCGGCCCAAACGCCCATGGCTATGGCTCGGGCTTGCATGGGCTGGCGTCATGTACACCCGACCCGACGGCTTTGTTTACTGCACCGCAATCGCGATCGGGATGTTTGCCTTCCCCGATGCCTGCGGATACGGCAGAAAACAGCAACTCGCGCTATATATCAAGGCAGCCCTGTGCGTCACGATTCTCTATCTTCCATGGACGCTGTGGACATGGCATTACTACGGAAGCCCCGTGCCGCATACAATTACCGCCAAAGGATTGAGCCTTCCGCACCACTGGAAAGGGATCATCGCGTTCCATCTGCAGCGATTGACCAACCGCCCGCTCTTGTCGGAAAGTCTGGCGTGGGTGTATATGCCGACCTGTTTCTTTCTGGGCGGATGGCCGAACTATCTGGAACTGTTTGCGACACTGACAGCAATCATCGGGGCATTCAGCTGGCTGATCCCAGTTGTCTCGCCAAAGACACGCGCTTTCAGTCTGGCCGGCTTCCTGTCGCTTTATTATTTGAATTACATTCCCGCAAGCAAATTCGCCTGGTACTACCCGAATGCTTGGATCTTCCTTGCGCTGGCGATCTGTTTTCTATTGCACGATCTCGCCCGTGCCGTCAACTGGTTGCAGGTCAATCAGCCCTCTCCGCAATGGGTCATATGGGGTCGCAGACTGCTCAAAGTCACGCCTATCTTGCTGATCTGCGTGACGACACTGACGACGCTTGCCGTCGCATTCCAGATGCGTACCCAGCGCAAAGTAGCTGAAGAACAGGCGCGGATTCCTCTGGCAATGTGGCTGAAGGAACACGCCCGCTCCGAGAAAGATACGGTTTTCATCGAATGCCTCGGCTATGTCGGTTATTTCTCGAATCTGAAAATCTACGACTATCCGGGACTGAGTTCCCCCGAAGTCGTCAAGGCGCGTATTGATACGGGGCACACCGACTGGGGGCGGTGGGACTTGGTCATCAGACATCTAAAACCTGATTGGATCGTCCTGAGGCCGGTTGAAAAAACAGATATCGAAAACAAAGACCCGAATCTGCTGACCAAAGCCTATACCGCGGTCAAAGAATTTGACTCAAGCAAGGAACTTGACGGGTACCGCTTCCTTCCGGGAAAACCCTATGTCCGATATGATACGCGATTTACCGTCTACAAACGCAATAATAATACAGGAGTACCGCATGAGTAACCCGGATCCAGCTCTTCATCCACAGGGGATTCCGTCCAAAAGCCGCGCTCCGATTCTAGCCGGCATTCTGGTCTTTGCGATTGTCCTCGGTTTTGCCGCCTACACCAATCACGCGTGGGAAGATTTTTACATCACTTACCGCACCAGCGTCAATCTGGCCGAAGGCAAAGGGATGGTCTTCACTCCCGGTGAAAAAGTCCACTCTTTCACCTCGCCGCTCAACACCGTCATCCCCGCCGTCTTCCGTTATCTTGTCGGAGCCGGAAAAACACAGACCGTTCTCTGGCTCTACCGCCTCGTCTGTGCAGGGCTTCTGGCTCTTGCCTGCGCGCTACTGACCAAAGCACTCCAAAGCCTGAAATTCGGACTCATGCCGCTGCTGGCGACCATCGTGTTGACCGGACTCGAGGCCAAAGTTGTCGACTACACCATCAACGGTCAGGAAATTGCTCTGATGGTCTTTTTCCTGACACTCTCGATCATTGCACTCCTCGGCACGAGTAAAAAGCCGGCGATCCTGCTGACAATCGCATGGACCGGCGCAGCGTACAGCCGTCCGGATTCAGCGGTCTACTGCGGCGCCATCGCCCTCGGTTTCCTCCTCTTTCCGCAAGCCAGTGTCAAACAGGATAACAGCGCTCGTTCGCGGCTCGAACTCTTAAAGATGTTCGGTACCGCCGCTGCCATCTCAATTTTATTATTCCTGCCGTGGATTCTGTGGGCGTGGAGCTATTACGGAAGCCCTATCCCGCACACAATCACCGCCAAGGGCCTTGGCATGCCGCACGGTCTGAAAACAGTGCTCGCGTATCATCTGCAACAGATTTTCGTCTGGGATCCGTTGCTCAGTCGCAGCTTGCAAAGCGTCTTCATGCCTGCCAACTACCACGTCGGCGGCTGGGGAGTATACCTTCCGGTAATCACCTGCGTCGTCTCCTGCATCGGTGCGTTTTATTGGCTATTTCCGTTGGGTAACCCGAAAGCACGCGCTCTCAGCCTCGCCTCATTCATTTCGCTTGCTTATCTTTGCTATATCCCCAAAACCGCATTTTCATGGTACTACCCTAACGCATGGGTCAGCACCGCCCTTGCCCTTGGTTTTATTCTGCAGGATATTTACTGCCTCGCTAAATGGGCTGGCAGCAAAGCGGAACAACAACAAACAGTCTGGCTGAAGCGTCTGTCATGCGCCGTCCCCGCAGCCCTAATTTCACTGACGATACTGATGACTCTACTTGTGGCCTGCCAGATGCGCCAGCAACAGCAGATCATCGAGACCGGACTCCGGATGCCGCTTGGCAAATGGCTGAAAGAAAACGCAGATTCACCTCGCGACACAGTCTTTGCCGAATGCCTTGGCTATGTCGGCTTTTACTCCGGCCTGAAGATGCTCGACTACCCCGGCCTGTCATCTCCAGAAATGGTCGATGCACGAAAACGGCTGGGTGAAAACTATGCAGACCTTATTGCGGATCTGAAACCGGACTGGCTGGTACTGAGGCCGTCCGAGTGCGCAGAGATCACAGACCGCATCCCTGAACTGCTAACGAAGGACTACGCTCTCTCCAAAGTCTTCGACGCGGCGAACAAAGTAAAAGGAGCGGTATTCATCCCCGGACGAAACTATCTGTATGGGGACATGACATTCCGCGTCTTCCACCGCATCAGGCACGAGTCACTGCCAGAAAAATAGAACGAGCCCCATTTCCCCGCATAGCCGTGACTGCTAGAAGCACGGCCAAGGCGATGTGGCGCATCGGCGCGGTTTCAGCCGATGCCGTCATCGTCTGGCCGGTGCGACGACGCAGACACGGGCAACAACAATCCATCCCATCATCTGAAAACCCGCAAACCTTTCGGCGCATTAATCAAGTATCAATCTCGCACGATCCGAAACAGGCACGCTGTCACCATTTAAGGTTTTCCTTGACAAACCCGCCTGAATCAGTTAGTTTGTATAGGAATCATTCGTATAAGAAAGTTTTTTATGGAACCGTATGAACTCACGATTCTCCGGTCATTGCGCAAAATTAT
Source organism: bacterium (assembly GCA_003249795.1). Lineage (GTDB taxonomy): Bacteria > Planctomycetota > SZUA-567 > SZUA-567 > SZUA-567 > SZUA-567. The sequence goes on from QKHZ01000259.1 coordinate 23,580, forward strand.
CCGCGTAGTGGATATTCATTCCCGGAAGATCAACACACAGTTTCAGATTACGGTTCCGCAGCTTCTGTGTCTGTACTCGGTCGCAAGAAATCCAGAGCACACGATGTCAGAGCTTGCGCACGACATCAATCTTGGAACAAGTACCGTCAACGGTATTGTCGACCGCCTGGAAGCGAAAGAACTGATCTGCCGCAGACGGAGCGACAAAGACCGTCGCAAGGTTTTTCTTGATCTGACAAAAAAAGGCAAACGTTTGATCCATCACGCGCCGCCACTGTTGCAGGAAACACTATCAAAAAAGATGGCTAAGCTGCCTGAACTTGAACAGGCGACAATCTCGCTTGCGCTAAAAACAATTGTCCAGTTACTGGATGCCGAAGATATCGATGCCTCGGCGAACCTGATTCCCAACGATGCTTTGAACAAGGAGAATCACAGTCCCTAAATTCAAGGAGAACCAATTGATTCCATCCCCGTCGCAACAAAAAATCATCAGCAACATCGACGCTTCAGCGCTTTCATCTCACTGGAATGACTGGCGCTGGCAGATCCGCAATTGCATCCATACAGACAAATCATTTGAATCATTATTGGAAGTTGAGTTGGCTGACGAAGAGCGCAGTGCGTTCCAGAAAACTGTCGCAGAATTTCCAATGTCAATCACACCATACTATCTTTCACTGATCGACACGAATGACATTCAGAACGATCCGATTTTCAAGCAGAGTTTCCCGTCTCCGTGTGAGTTGACGATGAACCGCTACGACATGAGCGACCCGTTGCATGAGGATCATGACAGCCCAGCCGCCTGCATTACCCACCGCTATCCTGACCGCGTCCTGTTTCTTGTCAGCAACACCTGCGCGATGTACTGTCGCCACTGCACCCGCAAGCGTCGCGTAGGCGACCGTGACAGCATTCCATCAAAAGAAGCGTTAAATGAAGGGATAGACTACATCCGCAAACACACCGAAATACGTGATGTCCTGCTCAGCGGAGGCGATCCGTTTTTACTGCCGGACGAGATGCTCGACGATCTTCTCAGCCAACTGTCTGCAATTGATCATATTGAGGTCATCCGAATCGGTACGCGTACGCCCATCGTCCTGCCACAGCGGATTACGCCGCAACTTGTGGATATGCTGAAAAAACATCATCCGCTCTGGATCAATACTCACTTCAACCATCCGCGCGAGCTGACAAGCTCTGCCTGCCGCGCACTGAAGCTTCTGGCAGACTCTGGGATTCCGCTTGGTAACCAGACGGTGCTTCTGGCCGGAGTCAACGACTGTCCACGGATCATGAAACGGCTGGTACAGAAACTTGTCGCCAACCGCGTACGCCCATATTATCTTTACCAATGCGACCTCTCCCGAGGGCTCAGCCATTTTCGCACCCCCGTCGGTAAAGGCATTGAGATCATGGAGAGCCTGATCGGACATACCAGCGGATTTTGCGTGCCGACCTATGTAATCGACGCGCCCGGTGGCGGCGGTAAAATCCCTGTCATGCCAAACTATCTGATTTCATGGTCAACCAATAAAGTCGTCCTGCGCAACTATGAAGGTGTCATCACAACCTACAAAGAACCGGACGCGTACGAGCCAACATTCTGTGACCGCAACTGTGAAACCTGCGACAAACAACTCGCACTCAGCGGCGCCGACGAAACAAAAACCATCGGTATCGAAAAACTGCTCTGTGACTGGGACAAGACGATATCTCTCGTTCCGGAAAACAATGCGCGTCTTGAGCGTCGCAATTCGTAATCGTTTATAAAACAGGAAATGGAACGATGCCTACGAGCCCCTCCAACGCACACGCATCACCGACCACGGATCATTCAGATTCGTCAACACAATCGTGCGGAGATCAGACGGCTACACTCCACGGCGCAGTAGTACAGTACGGGAAGCATAGCGACCGGATCTATCTGATGAAGATCAACAGCGCCGACCCGATGACGTTGCTTCCCGAGCTCGACCGGCTCGCGGAAAAGGAAAATCTCGGCAAGATCTTCGCAAAAGTCCCAGCACGAATCGCCCCGGTCTTTCAGGCCAATGGCTATGTCATTGATGCAACAATTCCGTTGTTTTACAATGGCTCCGAAGACGGAATCTTTCTGGGCAAATATCTGCAGGCCAGCCGTCAACAGGCCGCAGATATCGAAGAGCTTGATCGCGTTCTTGATCTGGCCAGGAAAAAAGTGGAACCGCAAGCAGGAGAGACATACAGCAACACGGATGCAACACGGCCACTTCCTGCTCAATTCCGTTTTCGCTACTGCCGAGAATGCGACGCAGAAGAAGTCAGCGCAGTATATAAAGAAGTATTTGCATCATATCCGTTTTCGATCGACGATCCGGCATATATCCGCCAGACAATGAAGGAAAACGTCCTTTATTTTTCAATCCGAAACGAAGGAAAAATCATTGCGCTGTCGTCGGCGGAAATCGACTGGAAAAGTGCGAACGCGGAGATGACCGACTTTGCAACCCTGCCTGAGTATCGCGGCTACGGCCTTGCCTGCTTTCTTCTTGCGAAGATGGAACGGGCAATGAAAAAACTCGGCATTAAAACAGCATACACAATCGCCCGCGCAATCTCACCTGGCATGAATATCACATTCTCCAAAGGCGGCTACCACTACGGCGGACGGCTGATCAACAATACGCAGATCAGCGGGACGATTGAGTCGATGAATATCTGGTATAAAACGCTCTGAACGCATTCAGCAACCACAAAAGAAAACGCCCTGCGCAAACCGCAAGGCGTTTTCTTTTGTAAAAGCCAGAATAATCAGAGCGGACGAACCACGTGCGCACACCATGCAAGACCGCGGTACTCGCGATAGCCCTGCGTCCGTGAAGAGCCGAGGATGTAACGTTTCTCGTTCTGATGATAGACCCCTGATGCACTTTGACCATCGGCAAGTTTGCGGTGGGCATCCGGCAAACTGATCACCGCGCCGACAGGGAACGCATCTTCATTTGTTGTTTCAATCACTTCATGCTGCTCGTTTGTGTAAAACGCCGCGCATCCGGCGATGAAGTTTCCTTCCGCATCACGCGGCAGACAGTTATGCAAGATCTTCTTGGCTTCGGTGTCCCAGTCGAACATCACACCCAATACACCGGTCGCATCCCCCTCTCGCGCACCGGCGGTACGGATTCCGCCCGAATAAATCAGCGAACGCTCTTTGTGTTTTTCAAGAACGGATTTCTGGATATCCTGCACGGCGTACTCGTTTGAGCGTTGCGTCCGCATCCCGTTCTGGAACCACTCCTGATCTGAAACATTCACCTTCTTCAGTTCATTGCGCAGTTCCATCTTCGCGCAGGCGACGATCTCGCCGCTGGAGTCAGCAAGCACAAGATTGCGGTACATGGTATAACTGTTATTGATCACCTTTAGGCGGTTGCACGCTCGCTGGAACGCCTCTTCAGACGGATCAGACAATGCTTCCCAGAAATAGCGGTCGGTAGACCACCAGCGGATATCAGCAGACCGTTCAAAGAGGTTGCGGTCGATCAGGTCGATCGCCTGCTTGCTGAACATCTCCAACGCCTGCAGGTTGAGCGCGAGTTCACCCGCAGCCATTTCGCCAAGCAGGTCTTCCATGCGGCTTGTTGCAAAGTCACCAGTTTTCGTGATCTGGTCAAAGATCGGCCCCAGCGCAACGCCGCGCTTGCCGAGTTTGGACGCAAACACAATCCCGTTCAGCGAAATAAGCTGGATCGACTCTTTGTCTTCCTGAATTTTCTCATACGTCTGTTTATTGATATCGGGAATGATCAGCGAGTCCATCAACTCTTCTGTGCTGATGCCGGCATAACCGACATGATAGCGGCTTCCGAAAATCCCCTCACGCGGAACAATCAGGTGCGAACTCCAGCCGAGTCCCTTGTACTCAAGATAGCCGTCTGTTTTAGCGGTAAAGATCGCCGCGTCCTGCCCTTCGACAATCGCGTAGCTACAGACTTTCTCACCCGAGGAAAGCGAGCGGTGGTTGCGCGGTACATGCGCCGAGCGCTCCGGCTCAAAGATTGCCTCATCACTCGAGCCGATGATGCGGCCTTTTTCATTGGTGAAAAATGAATACCAGCCAGTGGCCAACGAACCGTTATCCTCTTTGGGAATGTAGTCCTCAAGAATGATCGTCGCCTCTCCCTGAAAATCAAACAAGATGCCCATCGCCCCGATCACCGCGCCGTTGTTATCGACATTCTCGCGAATCGCAGTCGTATAGACCAGCGACTGCACATCCTCGATCATGCCATGGGTCAGGTCTTGCGCAAAATACTCGTTGCCGTCCCGCGTTTTCATCGCTTCCCTAAACCACTGGGTATCGGAGATATCAGTCCCCAGAACACGGTGGCGGGTCTGGCGGTTGGCATTGGCAATCACAACGCCCAACCGGTCGCAAATCACGAGGTCACGGTACAACGTGTACGAGCTGTTAATATCTTCCAGGCGCTGGCAGGCGAATTGAATTTTTTCATGAAGACGCGTCAGTTCGACCGTCGAATCGCGGAACTGCTTCTGCAACTCTTTGCCCGGTGCAGTCGTCGGCAGCGCATTGATCAGCGCATCCACCTTTTCTTCATACACGGCAAACGATTCCTGATCGACCAGTACTTTTACATTTTCCGAAAGTAACGGAAGAACCTGACGGATACACAGGAGCAAATGCGGCTCGGAACCGATCTCCGCAACCCGCATAATATCAGAGTCGGCATAGTCGCCCCGTTTTTCAATCGAATGCTCCAGATCTTCCAACTGGCTGACAAGCGTTCCGATCATTTCGCGGACGTCATTGAACGAGCCGACACAATCGGCAAACGCCGTTTCCAGCGCCCACCACCGAACATCACACGTCCGTTCAAGCAAGTTGCGGTCGATCAGGTTGATTTTGACATACGCAACGTTCGACAGAATCATGCGGTAGAACTCTTCCTTGGCCTGATAAAACTGGTCGAAAAGTTTTTTCGTCACATCCAAGAGTTCATGACTGAAGTTTTCCACGCGGATCATCAGGTCAGTAATCTGCTCCTGCTCGGTTGCGTCCTCACTGATCTCAACGGCAGAACACTTTCCCTGATTGCAGATCGGAAACAGACCGTTCAGTTCATTGACGATCTTCTCATAGAACTCGCGGTGTTCATACGTAATCACCGGATCAAAGATACTGAACTTGGTCTTCATTCCGATGCCATCATCCTGATTTTCGTCATGTTCGGATTGCGTGGCAGAAGCGGATTTACTCGCAGGCATGATCATTCCTCTCTACTGACCCGGGAACCCCGGCACGGATCTTCATATACCCTAATATCGCATCAAAATATTCTTTCACCTACAGCAGGTCTGCTTGAAACAGAACATTGATTGCCCACTCAGCCAGACTCAACCGCATTCGCCGCTTCCGCATTTGCAAGAATCGTATCAATCAGCGTCCGAATGCAGAGAAGCATCATATACCCATCATCAATCCGGACAATCCCGTAAACAAAGTCATGCAGAATATGTGCAGGACGCGGTAAAATCTGTTCAGGAGTCACATTCAGAATTCGGCTTGTCCTGTCCACCCGCAGCGCGACGCTCTCTTCATGTGAATGCACGTCCAGCGAAATCGCCTCTTCAGTCAAATCATCCTGCGTTTCAAGCAGAATCATTTTACTCGGAGCATCCGCTGACTGCTCGGGCTTATCCAGACACCGCCGCATATCAAGCACGGTCGCCGTCTTTCCACGCACATGGATCAGACCCTCGACACGAGAATCGGCCAGCGGAACCGGCGTCACCGGCACAGGACGAAAAAACTCCTCCACCAACAGAACTGGAATCCCGTACACGCCATCACCGATGTGAAAGGACACGATTTGCATGGCCTGCTCCCGTTGATGCTAATTCATCCCGTACATTTACGCCTGTGGATTTCGCTGTCTCAATCTTCCGGGCAAACAACTCCACACAACGCGTCAGGCTGTCTTTGTCAACCTTAACCACGTATTCGTCAAACCCGAGCCGCATCCCGCGCTCACGGCTTGCGCTGTCCTGAAGCGCCGTCAGTGCAATCACAGGCAACTCCTGCAGCAGTGGGTCGCCGCGAATGGCCTTGACCAACCCGAACCCGTCCATGTTCGGCATTTCTATATCAGTCACCACCATATCATATGAGGTCGGATTCTGACGCAGATTCAGCAGCGCCTCGCGGCCGTCATTGACAATCGTCAGATCACGCCCCGGCCCTGACAGATACGTCGAGTTCAGCTTGCGGTAAAAAAGGCTGTCCTCCACAATCAGAATCCGCGCAGGAGTAATCGTATCGCGACCGGAGGTGTCAAAGTTATCCGGATCGTCATGCTCAAACAGCGCGTAAAGATCCAGAAGCATCACAAGCTTACCACCGTGCATAAAGGTGCCCAGCACGCCTTTGTCATGCGTGATCTTCGAGTCAAACTTCTCAGAGATGTCATGAACGGCAATATCGAAATTGGTCAAGAGACCGATCGGAAACTTCACGCGCGCCGGCAGAATCAGGTTATAGTATTCCAGATCACGCGGCAGTTTTGAAATCGGCAGGTGTTTGTCCAGATACAGCAACGGAATCGTGTTGCCCTTAAACGGATAGTAACAGCGGTCGCCAACCCGGCGGATATCCGAAGCCTTGATCTTCTCAACAAGCGAGACCAGTTCAAGCGGTACCGCGAAATACTCTTCTTCCGAATAATTAAAGATAATCATGGTCTGCAGATCGGAACGCTTACCGACACTGAGCGCAGGAAGCTTTGACTCCATCTTCTGCGGCACAGCATTGAACTTCATATTCATCCGCTCGACCACGCCGCCAATGTCCACCAGCATTACGACCTGACCGTCACCAAGAACCGTGTGACCGCTGAAGACATTTGAACCGGATGCCAATTTGGGAAGCTCCCTGACAACCGCCTCTTCAATCCCGATAATTTCGTCAACAATCATCCCGACCAGATTCTGACGATGCTGCAAAACGATCAGGGTCTGACCGGCTGTCGCTCCACGGGTATGTCTTCCACCATGTTTGCCGTTCTGCTTTCCGGCAGGTTTACCCGAATGGCGAGCCCCCCCGGAGGCAACCGCATGCGCGTTGACAGAATTCGCGTTTGCGACTTCCGCATCAGACGCCGCTTCTTTTGTGTGAACACCCAGAGCCGAGGCAAGCGGTATAATCGGCACCACAAGCTCGCGGTGCTGGAACACCTCCTGCCCCTGCAGAATCCGGATCTTGGTATGACGATCACTCTCCGAAACACGGATCAGCTCATTCACAGCGCTCTGCGGAATACAGAAACGGTGCCCGCTAACCCGAACGACCAGCGCCGCGATCAATGAAGATGCAACCATCGCCTTCGTCAGCGGCAGACGCGCCTGAATCGTGGTGCCCCGCCCCATCTCGGTCTGGCAATCGATCACACCGCCGATGGCTTCGATATTCGTCCGCACAACATCCATACCAACGCCACGCCCCGACACCGCGCTCAATTTTTCCGCAGTCGAAAAACCTGGTTCAAAGATCAGAAGCACAGCCTTGTTGTCCGGCATGCTCTCGGCTTGCGTGGGGGTAATGATTCCCTTCTCCAACGCCTTGCCTTTCACCCGCCCAATATCGACCCCGCGGCCGTCATCACAAACCGCGATAATAATTTCACCGCTTTCCTGATAAGCTTTCAGGGTGATGGTCGCCATATGCGGTTTTGCGGCGACCTGACGCTCCTGCGCAGTTTCAATTCCGTGGTCAAGTGAATTGCGGATCATGTGCGTCAGCGGATCAACAAATGCCTCGAGGATTGTCCGGTCAAGCTCCATCTCCCCGCCTTCGGTGCGCAGCTCTACATTCTTATCCAGCTGGTGCGACAAGTCACGTACCACGCGGCGGAAACGATCAAAAAGCGAACTGACCGGATTCATCCGCGTCTGGACAACGCCGCGGTGGACTTCGGTGATCGCCTGACTCAATGTCGCGAATGCGGAATCATCGGCAAAATCATACCGAGTCAGGAGCTGGTTGCGGCTCATAACCATGTTGCCCGTCAGCCGCAGAAGCTGATCGAGAAAGCGCGCATGAATCTTAATCATGGCGCCGTCATCAGCACCGGCTTTCGCTGCACGGCCGGAGCGTTTCGATGCCGGTTTATCGTCGACCACGACGGTATCTTTTTTCGAAGGAGCCTTTTTCACCGGCACGCCCTGCGGTGCAGACTTTGCAGCCGCTGGAACAGGAACAGACTGCGCGGGTTTTACGGCAGGTGGAGCGACCGGAGCGGCTTTCTTGCCACTGGAAGATTTGCCTTCCAACACATCGCAAACAACCGTTTTCGACATCGCCCCCATCTGGTCAGGCTTGATATTTGCAGAACACGCAAGCATATCTTCATCAAGAACTGTCAGGATCAGCGCCTTGCCCGCTCCTTCTTCATGGACAGCCAACACACCGACCTCGGTCATGCTGCCGGTAATAATATCATCCTGCTCCGGATCAACGCAAATCCAGTACGGCATCTTTCCCTGCCGCAGCTCCTGCTTCAGCTGATCATCGCTGATCCCGCCTGCACGGTGGCCGCTTGCAAGAAGATCAAGCATCTGCTTCTCGACCGATGCGCCAACGCCTGATGCTGAACTGTCGCCTTCTGGTGGAATTTCAGAAAGGACATCCGCCTCAATCCGCGTATCACTGTCGAAGCTCATCCCGGCCGCACCCGCAGCTTGCGATGCAGCTGGCGCTGATGCGGGATCATCCTGCATCGTCTGCTGCAAAAGCGAAAGCACCATCGACGTGTCATAGCTTGCGCCCAAGTCAGACGACTCGACCATCGCACGCAACGCATCTGTAGTTTTCAGAAGAACATCAGTGATTTCCGCAGTCAGCTCACGCTCATCCTTGCGGACTTGATCCAGAAGAGTTTCACCAAGGTGGCTGACTTCAAGAATATTGTCAAGACCAAGATAGCCGCTGCTGCCCTTCATCGAGTGAATGGCGCGGAACATCTTGTTGATGAGTTCGGGAGTAACGCCCGTCTCTTCCAGTGCCAGCAGATCCTGCTCAAATATTTCCAGATTCTGGCTGTTTTCGACAACAAATTCTTCCAACAGCGCTGGATCTTGATCTTGCATGCCTAACTCCTGCCCCTAACCCGGAATTATTTCTAGCAAATTACATGCAATCACACAAAAACACCACCGTTTTTCTATACAAAAAACGCATTATCGCAATTTCCGCATTGTCAACTGCTGTTAGTGTCTGTTTGTCAAATATTTATAAGATACTGAATTGGAAAGGGTTCAAAATTTATTCTGCAACTCAATATAATCTAGTCTTTTCTTGTCAAGAAAAGACTACACTTGCGTATGCGCGAAGATATTATCTACATTGATGTATCTAAGCAATATTTCTATTATAGTCACCGAGGTGCATTGTGTTAAAAATCATTTCACGAAGTTGATCGGCAAGGATAAAAGCGTTGATCAGTTTCTCATAAATCGGATCAGACTGTGGCCGACGGCTCTGGCTATAGGCACGTGAGGCCATCTCATGCAGCAACAAATCAGCCCGGCGAGTCAAAGAAAGTGCATCTGCGTAACATTCGATCTGCACATCCATCGTTTCAGCCATAACGCCTTCTGCCACGCAACGAGGAATCTGGCGCATCAAGGATGCATACTCTTCACCAACAGGCTCTTCAGAGCAGACCATCGCTTCATGCATCGCCTTGAACATCCGGCTGGCCTGTTTCCAGAGATCATTATTCCGAAGTTGTTCTACATCCGCCATTTCAAGCTCCTTGTACGCGCTAACGCTGCCAAATTTGATTTGTAAAAATATTAGTTCCCCACCGTAAACGGCAGTCGTTAGCTTCTTCATCGTCGCATCTCCTTAAAATAATTAGGAAAAGACAACCTTTTCTCTATTAGCATTCTCATACTCAATATACATGTAACGCATAATCAAAAACAGTAACGCTTTTTCTCAAAATCTCACAGAACCCACAACATATTTAACAACAATAAATTAAACAAACCAGCATCACCATTTTCATAAAAAAAACCATTCCAAGTTGACTAGGCATCTTCATCATGTATTATGTCAACGTTGACACACTTTAAAGAAAGGACTACTCTAATGTCAGCAAAAAAGAAATTCGTACAGGTTGGAACCGGTGGGCGCTCGGAAATGTACTGGGAAGCGCTGGCAAAAGATTACGCAGACAGCTCCGAGCTTCTGGCGCTTTGCGACAACAACAAGGGGCGTCTTGAACTGCGCCAGAAAAATCTGGCTGACCTTGGCGTCACCGTCAAGATTTATCCTGAAACCGAATTTGATAAAATGATCGCGGAGTGCAAACCCGATTGCGTCATTGTCACCACCAAAGACTGCACACACGACGACTATATCTGCCGCGCAATGGAAGCCGGTTGCGATGTCATCACGGAAAAGCCGATGACAACCGATGAGGTCAAATGCAAACGCATCCTCGACACGCAGAAGAAAACAGGCAAAAGCTGCCGCGTGACATTCAACTACCGCTACGCCCCGCCGCGCACACAGCTGAAAGACCTGCTCATGAGCGGCACCATCGGCCAC
>QKHZ01000198.1 GCA_003249795.1 bacterium
TTACTTCGCAGAATGCAGAACCCTTCCTACGTCTTCAGCTTTTAAAGGTCTTCATGCAGGATGCGGTGCGGCAATGATCCGAGTTGATCTGGACACGGCTGGAGTCCCGATTGAAGACGAGGCGGGGCGGGTACTGGACTTTCATAGCTTACGGCATACGTTTTGCACGAATCTGGCAAAGTCTGGGGTTCTTCCACAGATGGCTCAACGCCTGATGCGTCATGCGACCGTTGAAATGACCATGAAGTTTTATACCCATATCGGGTTGGATTCGATGAGGGAGTCGGTAAGCAAGCTTCCTGAGTTTCCTGATGTTGATCGTCAGGAGAAAAAGACAGGGACGATGGATGCGGATGAGATCACCGATACGAAACAAGGCGATTTACAAGGCGTTTTATGTCCAAAAATGGCTAATTTTGACACAAACAGTGGCTGTCTGAATGGATCGTCAAAAAGAGGTGGTAATAATGAAAAAGCCCTGAAAACACAGGGGTTTTCAGGGCATTGTAGCTGGCACGCCCGAAGGGACTCGAACCCCTAATCTTCTGATCCGTAGTCAGATGCCTTAATCCATTGGGCCACGGGCGCAAAATGGTATTTATTACTCCCAATACGTTAATTGGGAAAGAGAAAATATAATGGCTTTGGTCGAAAATGCAAGTCAATTTTCAAAAATACCGTTTGTCGCTCATACTCAAATATGGCATTTTGTTTTGCTTTAGGTTTTGCGACTACTATGGTCTATTCGTATTTCTGTTTCTTATGCTGAAGATTTAAGATTGGCCTAAGATTTGGTGAATCCTTTTGATGTTGCAATGCTAACGTATTGTTTTATGATTTGTTCATGAAGAATGTACAAGTTGTCGCATGCAATGTTGATTATCCGCATGAACGGGACTACGTCCTTGACCGGCCGTACGGTTGTGGGCAAACCTATGTTTTTATGCATTTTTTGACTCCATTTGAAATTCGGACTACTCACGGGATCGAGATCGGTCATGCCGGTCAATGTTTGTGTTATGCTCCTGGTTTTGCGCAATGGAATCGGGGGACAACAGAGCCAATACGCAATAATTGGATTCATTTTGAAGGAGTCTGTTCGCAGGTTCTTATCGAGAGGGCCGGAATTCCGTGCAATGTGATTTTTACGCCATCCAAGACGGACTTCATCGAGCCCTCTGTAAGGTTGATGCGGCAGGAAATTTATGAACACCGCTATCGTTATGAAGATGCGTTAGCTCTGATGCTCCAGTTGTTTCTGTTGCAGCTCGGTCGGGATCTGAAAGAGTCGGCTTCTGCAAATCCGGCGATGGCTGACTTGCTGCATCTTGAAGCGCTGCGGCAGTTGCGGGCGCGGATTCATGAGCGGTTAGCTGAACCTTGGAGTACGGATATTATGGCTCGTCAGGTGAACCTTTCCCGGAGTCGCTTTGCTGTCTTGTATAAAAAGGTCTTTGGTATTCCACCGTTGGAGGATCTGTTGCAAGCACGGATTACATGTGCACAGCGCTTACTTAGTAACGCACGGCTTACTGTGGAGACGGTTTCAGAGCGGTGCGGGTTTCAGAGTTCGGTTCATTTTTACAGAATGTTTCGCAAGCGAGTCGGTTGTACGCCGCGAGAGTATGTCCGGATGCATTTTCATGAACTTCCTCCGGATCGTCCAGGTTCTCACCATATCACTTCCTTTTAGGTTGTGCAGGCATATGTTTTTTCGGTTGAGTCTGGTATCGCCAACAGGGCATGGTGCGTTATAGCGCAGTTAGTATTAGATCCACTCGTGGACGATTGCTAGCAGTCGGTTGTTGGATGTTGAGTTCGTTTTTATCGCCGTCTGTATTTATAGAGAACCGTGGCGCTTTATTTGCCATTAATATTCGTCGGAGCTTTTTCCTGCCAATACGATCAGATCTGCAGAATATGAAAGACAGATTCGGGCATTGACTTAGTATCGGCTGGTTACTGATATTCTTCTGCTATTTCGTTTCAGTACTTGTGGCCGGTGTCGTGTTCTCTGGCTGCCGTGAAGGAAAAGGCGCTGACAGTAGAGAACGCGCAAGCGTACAGTAGTCTGCCTCCAGCGTGAAGCCTTCTGCGTTGTAAAACTCAGCAAGATAATGGAAACGTTTTTCTGCCTCCGCGCTGGTGGCCCACAGAAACTTGCCCAATGTCTCCGGACTGCACCAGAGTGGGACGGTATCGAAGTGCTCCAGCTTATTGCATCCGTTCATCAGGCAACGTAAATCCGGCTCGTGCGCAATTGTGAACATATGAAGCGTTTCGTGTGCGGCTACGCGGTACATTCGCTTGCGGAAAAGCGCGACGTTTTCCGTGTACAAACGGCTGAACGAAATCACGCCGACGCGAGAATATAGCCCGGCCTGACCGAAAAGGAAATCGTATCCCGATCCCCTGTAGAGATCGGTTGTCAGAATGCCAAGCCGACAGGCGGCGTCTTGAGGAATCGACTTGAATAGAACTTCATCCAGAAGGTAGGGCGCCAGAATTTGAACATGCCCTTCGGTTTGGCGACGTTTATCCTGAGGAATGGCGTCGAGTTTTATCGTGGGCTGGATGGTCACGGGCATTGCCAGAAAAATACGCAGGAACGCTGCAAGTTTTTGTACCTCAAGCTGGTCTTTTGCTGTTAAATCGTCGAATGGCTGCAGGTAGACTGTGCGGTGTCGGTCGTCTGCAGTAACCGCGCCCTGCGTGATATAGTTTGCGAGTGTCTGTCGTTTTTGATGCCAGGTCGAGCGCCACTCGCCATAACGAGGCGCGCCCAGCTGTTGCGAAAGCGGGGCGAGTTTCTTTTCAATAGACAAAAGCTGGTCGTAGCGGATTCGTGCCAGCTTCGGCAGAACCGATAGCGCTTTTTCTTCATCCTCAGACGGGGCAAACCTTTCGGCAACCGTTGCCGAAACTTGCGAAGGTAAAGGATCGGGAAGTTTGCCCGGATCAAAGGAAGTCGGCGCAGACACAGAGTCCACGCCGCATCCGCACAAAAAAAACGTAAAAATCAGCCCTGTCAAAACCGGCAGGATTTGTTTCACTCGCCAGATCCCTTCACGACTTTTTCAACCAGATTTTTGTATTTGTTGTTCAGTTCCTTGGCGCGTTTGTCGGTACGGGCTTCGCTGTAGATCCGGACGATCGGTTCAGTGTTGCTGGCGCGGACATGAACCCAGCCGTCTTCGAAGTCGAGTTTGACGCCGTCGCGGACGTCGATGTTGTCCGCCTTCTCATTGGCAAGCGCTTCCAGTACGGGCAGGAGCTGGCGCTTGGTGCAGGTGACTTTCTGCTTTTCCATCTGATAGGTCGGAATTTCGGCTGCAAGTTCTGACAACGGCATGTTGCTCTCAAGCATCAGTTGCAGCGTTAGAGCCATGCCAGTGAGAGCTTCGCGCCCGTAGTGGATGCGCGGGTCGATAACCCCGCCATTGCCTTCGCCACCGATCGGTGAGCCGATCCGCAACATGGTTTCAGAAACGTTGATTTCGCCAACCGGGGTGCGGATCACTTCGCAGTCGTATTCACCGGCGACATCGTTGATCATTCGTGTGGTCGATAGGTTGGTGACCACCGGCCCCGGGTTGTGGGCGAGGATGTATTTAGCCGCCAGACACAGACTGTACTCTTCGCCGATAAACTTGCCTTTCTCTGAGACCAACGCGATGCGGTCGGCGTCGGCGTCTTGTGCAAAACCGATGTCACAGCCTTTGCTCTTGACGATCTTGGATAACTGTTTGACGTGGTCGGCCGTCGGTTCCGGATTACGTGTGAAGTCGCCGTTCATGTTGCAATCGATCACTTCAACGCGCGCGCCAATGGCGTGCAAAAATTGCAGGGCAAGGTCGGAGCCGGCGCCGTTGCAGCAATCGAGCGCGACGTGGTATTTGCGGCGGCGCATGGCGCGTTTGTCAATCAGATCCAAAACTTTTTTCAGATGGCGCTCGACAGCGGTATTGTCCATTTCAACTGCGTGGAGCTTGTCATAGGTGACTTTCTTGGCATCTCCGCCGTAGTAAATGTCAAGCAGACTGCGGCCCTGTTCTGCGTTGAGGTACATGCCGTCTTCGCGGAAGAATTTGAGAGCGTTCCACTCGATCGGGTTGTGGCTTGCCGAGATGACGATTCCGCCATCTGCTTTCAGGTCTTTGACCATCATCGAAGCCGTGGGGGTTCCGCAGATGCCAACGTCGATGATCTTGCAGCCGGAGGAGAGCAGGCCCGAAAAGACCGCGTGCTTGACCATGTCGCCGCTGACGCGTGTGTCACGGCCGACGACCACCGTCCCTGAATCGACATAAGTGCCAAACGACTGTCCCAACCGAACCAGAAGTTCCGGCGTCAGATTTTCACCAACAACGCCGCGTACACCACTGATCCCAATCATTAACCGACTCATCGTGATTTATTCTCCCGTTTCCGTTTCAGATTTTCTTTATTATGTCCGCCGGTTTACTCGCACGGCAAGAGGAACTATCTGTGAGTGTGCGCGAACCAGTCGGAATACTTTTGACTAAATCAAGCGCCGGACAGCATCAGGGCCGTCCGGCAGGTATTCAAAAATTTGCGGTTCAGGACTGCTGTTTTTCGATCTCAGCGGCTCCCGGAACCAGAATCCGTCCACAACCGATGCAGCGGGCGTTCTGAATATCTTTACCGATCAGAACTGTATTCTCGATATTTGGGCTTTGCTTCATATAACAGGTTTGGCAAACACCGCCGACCATCTCGGAAATGGCCTGTCCTTTCCCGCGGGAAAGGGCGGATCGGTAAACCCCCATTGCATCAGGATCAACGGCTTCGATCTTTTTTATGCACTCTTTGCGCTGTGCGACAAGCGCAAGCTGCTGGTCGTGGATGCTGCCGTTTTCACCTTCAAGACGTTTTTGAACATCGATCAGTGCCGCTTCTGCTGCCGCAACAGCCACATTTTTCGCTTCCAGATCGGCGCGGAGGGAATCTGTTTCGTCCATCATCCGGATCGCGGTAGATTCTTTATCTGCAATCAATTGTTTCAGATCCTTGATCCGCTTGGTGATAATCTTGAACTCTTTATTGTTCTTGACGATCTTCAGCTTTTCGGCCTGATCTTCGGCTTCGACTTCGGCTGAGCGGATATCGAGATTGCATTGGTCGACCCGAGTAGCGCTGGCGCGGATGGCGCCTTCAGCATCTGAGCGCGCCTTGATTGCCGCATCAATGGCTTCCTGTTTCAGCCGTAACTCTTCGGGGCCTGCATCCAATATGCGTTTGAGTTTCACCAACTGCTCGTCCACACGGCTCAACGCCAGTAGCGTGTCCATAACTTGACTCATGCGGCCTCCTGCTTTCTATTTTCTGTTCCGGCGATGTCATTTTCGCTTATCCGCTGAAAGCACGCATCGCCTTGCCGTACCCGTGCGGTATCGCAGGCACACCAGCCTGCACACCGGCAGGCCGCATGCGCCGGTGTGTGTTACATCTCAATCATGTCTTCAAGAAAGCCCTGCAGGCGTCGACTGCGAACCGGGTGTTGAAGTTTACGCAGTGCCTTGGCTTCGATCTGCCGGACACGTTCGCGCGTTACGTTGAACTTCCGACCGACTTCTTCCAGTGTATACGTATAATCGTCGCCGATTCCGTAGCGCAGCTTGATGATCTCGCGCTCGCGGAAGGTCAGGCTTTCCAGTACGCGGTCGATCTTGTCTTTCAGCATTTCGTAGCTGGCGACATTGACCGGATTTTCCACCGACTTGTCTTCGATAAAGTCACCGAAGTGGCTGTCGTCTGAGTCGCCAGTGCCGATCGGGCGGTCAAGCGAGATCGGGTGCTTGCTGATGCGCATCACGCGGCGGGTTTCGGAGACAGGAATCTCGGCGCGCTTACTGATTTCATCGACGGTTGGTTCACGCCCGAGCTCCTGCACCAGCTGCTTGGTGATGCGGCGGAGTTTGCTCATGGTTTCGATCATGTGAACCGGGATACGGATCGTGCGCGCCTGATCTGCAATCGCGCGGGTGATCGCCTGGCGGATCCACCATGTGGCGTAGGTCGAGAACTTGTAGCCGCGGCGGTATTCATATTTTTCAACCGCTTTCATCAGGCCGGTGTTGCCTTCCTGAATCAGGTCGATGAAGCTGAGGCCGCGGTGGCGGTATTTTTTCGCAATCGAAACCACCAGACGGAGGTTGCCGCTGGATAGTTTCTGCTTCACGTCCTGATATGCATAGTAGCGGCGTGTGATCTGTTCAGCACGGATACGCAGACGCGAGAGCGGTTCCTGCGCTTCGACCTGAATTCTTCCGAGGCGGATCTCGGCCTTGTCCATCCGGCGGCGTTCAGGGGTGCTGGCGCGGTTACCCTTGCGGCGGATGTTTTCGATTTCATCCTCCAACTGGCGCGATTCCAGTGCCAGATCGTCGATCTTACGGATGATCGGCAGAATTCGCTTGGTGCGAAGGCCGAGGTCTTCTAAAAGAAGTGCACTTCGGCGCTGACGAGAACGAAGCTCGGCAAAGAGTTTGCTGTACTCTTTGGGCGTGATCTTCGGATTAATCATTTTGCGCCAGACTTCAGCGTTGGCCTCATACAGTTTTTTCAGGGTTTCAATGTGGCCCGGAAGACGCTGCAGAATGTCGTTCTTGCCCAGACCCGAAGGGCTGGTTGTCCGCATGATCTTGTCCAGAGACTCGCGGTTCTGTTGAACCTTTTCATTCAAGTCGAATACGTAACGCAGGGCGATTGCGCTTTCAAGCGCACGGCGGCGGAAACTGTTGCAAGTCAGTTCGATCTGTTTGGCCAGCGTAACTTCTTCCTCACGCGTCAGAAGCGGGATGCTGCCCATTTCGGAGAGATACATCCGTACCGGGTCATGCACATCACCTGCTTCGTCCGCAGTCTCCGCTGGGGTTGAGGATTCTTCAGGCTCTTCTTCGTCTTCATCGGAGAAATCTTCGTCTTCCACATCAATTTCGATCTCGCCATCGGATTCGTCATCGATCAACTCGATGCCTTCTTTCGACAAGCGTGTTAGGATAACATCAATTTCCTGGCCGCTGACGACTTCTTCCGGGAGCAGGTCGTTGAGATTGCTGTAGCTGATTGATTTCTGCCCCTTGATACTGGTCAGAAGTTTCTGGATCATCTCCTCGCTGACACCATCGGCTTTGGCTTTTGGATCCTCAGCAGGTTCCTGCTCATCCTCTTCGCCGTCCATTTCCTGTTCTTCGAGCGCGACAAGCTCAAGCTCTTCGTCATCGTCTTCTTCATCATCAACAGGGGCTGTTGCCTGCTTCTTTCCTTTTGAAGAAACGGCGGCGCGCCCCTTTTGGGGGGCTTTGTCCTCGGCCGCCTTGTTTGCCTTGTTTGCCTTGTCCGCTTTGGAGATGGCGGCAGACCGCGCCTCTTTTGCCTTGGCAGAAGTGGTTTCTTTTGCTGCGTTGGCAGGTTTGGCCGAAGCGGTTGTTTTGGTCGACGTTGCGGCTTTCGTTGTTTTCTTCGTCTTTTCGGTCTTCTCTTCTTTTGCTTTGTCAGAAGATTTGGATGACGATTTCTTGGCCGTTTGTGTCTTTGTTGCGCCTGAAGATGCGCTTCCCTTTTTCTTGTTTGTTGAAGCCTTGGGTTCGGCTTTCTTTTTCGCAGCCATGTGTATTCGTTCCCTTTCTCAGGATAAAATTTGTTGCTTGCGTCGGCGATCGACATCGAGCTTGCGCAAGAGACATGCCTGCGCCCGTTCATGGTCGCCGCGCTCTTCCGCTTCCTGGATCTCGGCTTTCAGATCCTCGCTTTCCTGCTCAAGCCGCTCGCGTACAATGCTCGCGAGTAGATCTTTTAGTCCCATCTCTGTCAGTTCCGGTCCGGCGCTTTCAGTTGCGCTGGGTCCGCCTGCGGCAAGATCTGCCACAAGTACAGCGGCTTCCGGATCTGACGCTTGGTGCATCAGTGCAGCCGGGTCGGGGCGAGAGGCCGCTTCCGGGCCACCTTCTTCCCACGCGTCGCGGATTAAACCTGCAAGCTCTGCGGCTGCATGCCAGCTCCACTCATCAGGCGGAAACGCGTGCATGATTGCATCGCACCACTGTTTCGACGCCAGCAGATACCGGACCAACTGCTGTTCTCGCTTGCGACGGCCTTCGCGGCGGCTGTCACTGGTAAACGGCATTACCGCCCCAAGCCCACGGGGCTCGCGGCGGCCGCTTCTGCCGTTATTCTCTGTCACTTCGGCGCGCTTTTCCTGCCAGGATTCCCGGCGTGCGCCTTTGTGAAATTCATTTTTTTGCGTTCTGGCCTTTTCGCTGGGCTGCGGGAGAGCCTCAACCGGAACCCCGCTGGCTGCAGCCACCGCCTGACGCATCATCTCGCGCTTGACCCCATTGGGGCAGCAGTTGACCAGATCCATAACTGTTGCAACCGCAGTCGAGCGGGCGGTGACATCGCCTGCCGGGCACGAGCCAACGGTCTGGCGCAACATATATTTGAACGAGTCTTCCGATTTTGCGAGCATCTGCCGGAAGGCATCGGCTCCAAACTGCGGCAGAAACTCGCCAGCGTCCTTGACTTCCAGTCCTTGCGCGACCTTCAGTGGGACGTCTTCTTCCATAAATAACCGTACGGCGCGCTCCGTTGCTTTGCGGCCGGCGTTGTCTGAGTCAAACAGCGCGACGACATGGCCCTCAGCCTGAATGTAACGCCGCAGCAGCCGGATGTGATCCTCTGTCAGCGCTGTGCCGAGAGTGGCGACCACATTGCGGATACCGTACTGGTGGCACATGATCGTATCGACATAACCCTCGACGACGATGGCCTCTTTTTTCAGTCCAATCTCTTTTGCCGCTTCACTCAGGCCAAAGAGCAGTTTCCGTTTTGAAAACACCTTGCCTTCGCTGGTGTTGATATATTTTCCGCCGGAGTCCGGCTTTTCTTCCAGCACCCGCCCGCCGAAGCCGACCGGACGCTGTTGCGCATCAAGAATCGGAAACATGACCCGTCCGCGAAACGCGTCGTAGGTTCGATCTGTTTCCTCTTTATATCGCAAGACACCAGCTTGTACGCCAGCGTCAATTGCGCTTTCGACTTTGTGCTCCCCCCACTTGTGGCTCACAAACTCGCGGATATATCCGACCAGTCCTTCCCACTCATCCGGCGCCCAGCCCAGCCGCCATGCGGAGATGGTTTCCGGTGTAAAGCCGCGCTGCTGCATATAGTCGCGCGCAATTTTTCCAATCACCGGATCGGCGAAGGATTGCTCATAATACTGGCAGGCGAGGCGGTTGGCGGCGTACAGCGCTTTTTTCTTATCCGCTTCACCAGTGCCGGATGGCCCTGCGCCGTCTTCCCGTTCAACCGGAATCCCCGCGCGAGCGGCCAAGATCTCGATCGCTTCCGGAAATTCGCACCGCTCCATCATTTGAACAAATTGAAAAATGCCGCCCTTGGCACCGCATCCAAAGCATTTAAAGATTTGCATATGCGGGTTAATATTAAATGAAGGCGACTTTTCATTATGGAACGGGCACAGTGCCGTGAAGTTGCTCCCTACCTGTCGCAGCTGGAGTCCATAGCTCTCCGCTACGCTGACGATGTCGTTGGCGTCCTGTATCCGTCGCAGGCACTCTTCCGTTATTAACCCCACGGCCGTGATACCTCCCTGCATAAGGATGCCTTACGCATTGAAATCGAAGAGTTTAGTCCGATTTTAGGGGGCTGTCAACCCAGTTTTTTTTCGCGCAAAAAAACAGATTCGCGCTGGTTCATCTTTGTTCGGATTTCCGATTGTAATTTTTGTAAAGCTACGGTAAAATATAGCGTCAAAATCGGGGTATGGAAAAGTTAATTATTTGTGGGTGAAGGGTTTAGGTGATTTATGGGCGATGAGTCTGTTGATGTGGAAGAGTTCCGGGCGTTGCTTCTGGCGCTTCGGGCAGAAATTTTGGGTGATAACCGTCAGTTAAAAAAAGATGCGGACATGTCCGGTTCCGGTACAACCGAGGCCGCACGCGCTCCGATTCATATGGCAGAGTCTGCCAGCGATACTACGGAAAAGCATATCATGTTTGAGCGGCTTTCAGCATCCAGCGAAACATTGCAGATGATTGATGATGCTCTGATCCGGATTGATGAAGGCACTTACGGGTTATGTGAAGAATGCGGCCAGTCGATTCCTGCCCGTCGCCTTCGGATCAAGCCGTACGCATCTCTTTGCATTGACTGTCGCCGCAAGGAGGAGATCTCCTGAAAAGGTTCGCTTTCTGGCTGGTTGCGTTTCTTACGCTGGCGGCCGATCTTCTCAGTAAACATTTTGTGTTCCAGTATCTTGACCGGATTGAGCCGGATCAACGCTGGACGCTGATCCCGGGCGTTCTGACCTTCAGCAAAAATATTAATGAAGGCGGTGCGTGGGGGGTGGCCAGCGGTTACGGTGTCCTCTTTCTGATTATCACTGCGCTGATCATTCCGTTTGTTGTGGTAATGGCGTATTCCTGTAAAGAAAAGAATGCGCCGCTCTGGGCGCTGGGGATGCTGGCAGGTGGGGCCGCGGGCAACCTGTATGATCGGATTTTTGTTGCGGAGTTTTTAAATTATCGTGGCGAATATGTGCGTGGTGTGCGCGATTTTGTCGACCTTGGCTGGTGGCCGGTGTTTAATGTGGCGGATATCGCAATCGTTGCGGGGGTTGCCGTGTACATGGTCTGGAGCTTTTGGTTTGCGCCATCTGTAAAGGGCAATAACGAGGGATGCGCCTCGGGTGCTCAGTCCGGGGCGGCTGCATCTGCGACTTCTGCTTGTGGAGACAATAGCAATGCCAACTAAGCAAGCTGGTTTAACGAAAAAAACTGTCGTGTCGGCTGCCGATCCTGTCTTGGCGACTAGCGTTGGCGCGGTTGCGTTTACGAATCCGATTCTCACCGCAAGCGGGACATACGGCAGCGGGAAAGAATATACCGACTTTGTGGATCTGGCTGACTTGGGCGGGGTGGTCACTAAAAGCGTGACGCTGAATCCGATTCGCGGCAATCCTCCGCCGCGCGTGGTCGAGACGCCGTCGGGAATGCTTAACGCCATCGGTTTGCAGAACGAAGGCGTCCATGTCTTTTTAAATGAACTCTTGCCGCCGCTGAAAAAACAGGCGCGGAAAGTGGTCGTCAACGTTGCGGGTAAAAGCAAGGAAGACTATCTGGAGGTGACGTCGATTCTGGATAAAAGCGGAGTCGATGCGCTGGAGCTGAATATTTCGTGTCCGAACGTGAAAGAGGGCGGGATCGCGTTCGGAGTCTGTGCGCAGACGGCTGCCGGGCTTGTGTCTGAGATCCGCAAGCGCACGACGCTGCCGCTGTGGGTAAAGCTCTCGCCGAATGTGACCGATATCGTTTCGATTGCCAAGGCCGTACAGGACGCGGGCGCCGATGCATTGGTCGTGAGTAATACATATCTGGGCATGGCCATCGATATTGAAAAGAAAAAACCGATTCTGGCGAACATCACAGGCGGCCTGTCGGGGCCGGCGATCCATCCGCTTGCGCTGCGGATGGTGTGGCAGGTAGCGAAAAATGTAAGCTGTCCGGTGGTGGCTGTCGGCGGGGTGAAGAGTGTGCGCGAGGTGATCGCGTTTCTGCTGGCAGGGGCGAGTGCGGTGGAGGTCGGGACGATGAACTTTGTTGATCCATCCATATGCGGGCGTCTGCCGCTTGAACTAGCAGACTGGTGTCGTTCTCACGAAACAACAGTCAAAAAACTGATCGGTGCACTCGAAGCCTGACCAATATTTGACTAAGAACGATTGGTTCTCTTGAATTTTACTCTTCTGTATTCTCTTCACTACTAGCTTTTGTTGCTATCTGGTTTTCTTTTTTGGTATCTTTGCGTTTTAAACAAATCAGCGGCCAGAAGGGTAAGAATATATTCAAGCTGAGCGTTAAGAATATTACGATAAATGCCGGAATGAAGAGACTTTCACCATCAAAGGCAATGTCGAGCCATAGGGCGATGCCGCCGGAGATGACAATGGTCGAAACGAGTCCGATCAGCAATCTGAACCGTTTTGTTTTCACAAAAGGCATATTGAGTCTTTCCTGGTATTTTCAAAACTCACTTGTTTTTGAGTTTCTGCAGGCCGTCGTCGATGGTAAGGTGCGGGGTCCACTGCAGGTCTTTGATTGCGCGCTGCGGGGTGAACCAGTGGCTGGTCGCCAGTTGCAGCGCCAGAAAGCGTGTCATCGGCGGCTCGCGCTCAATCTTGAGTAGCCTGAATCCCGACTCGATCGCCCATCCCATTCTGTATGCTGTCTTCAAGCTGACTGTCCGCTTTACCGGAGGGCAATCCATCGCCTGCAATAGTTTTCCGATAAACTCCCAGCAATTTACCGGCTCGGGTTCATTGATAAAATACGCCTGACCATTCACCGACGAGCCGTCGACCAGTTTATCCAATGCGCACAGGTGTGCATCGGCAACGTTTTCGACATAACTGACGCTGATTTTATTTGTGCCGTCGCCGATCTGCATCAGCCGTCCTGACCTTGCGCGCTCTGCCAGTCTCGGCAGCAGGTTTGTGTCTCCCTGCCCCCAGATCAGGTGTGGGCGCAGGCTACATGTGTGCAATGTCTCGCCGCTAGCGGCAAGCACTTCACGCTCTGCCAAAGCCTTGGTCTCAGCATAATAGGTCAGGTAACGCTCAGGATACGGCAGCGTTTCGTCCCCGCCGTCAATGGCGCTGTGTCCGTACACGACACTCGGCGTGCTGGTGTAGACAAGCCTGCTGATTTTCGCGCGGCGGCAGGCCGAGATGATATTGCGCGTGCCGGTGACGTTGGTGGCAAAGTAGGTCGCGCGCTTTCCCCAGATTCCGGCAAGTGATGCCACATGGATGACTGCGTCCACTCCCTCGCACGCTTTTATCACAGCCGCTTCGTCAGTCAATGATGCCTGTATGCAATCGACACCGCTTGCCGCCAGATCCGGATATGCACTGCGTCCGAGTACGCGTACGCTTTCGCCGCGTTGCTGAAGTTTTGCGACAATGTGGCGCCCCAGAAATCCACCGCCGCCGGTGACCAGAATCTTCATGTTAGCCCGTTTCTATTCAGGATCTGCCCATTTATGATTTCGTGCGTTTCAGATGGATGCTTGCTTTATTCTGATGTTTTTTGGGAAAGCTCAGCTGCGAACGCCCCAGCCTTTTTGTTTTAGCCACTCCGTTGCGCGATCCCGGCAGTCGCCTTGCAGTTCGATTTCACCGTCGCGGTCCGTGCCTCCGGTGCCGCAGGTATTCTTTAGCTGCTTGGACAGTTGTTTGGTGTCTGTCGGGGTCAGCACAAGCGGGGAGATTACTGTGACGGTTTTTCCTTTTGCCCGTTTTTCAATCCGACAGCGGATCTTGTGCTGTTCGGGCGGCAGTGATTCCACAGGCGCCTTTTCGCTCGCGTCTGAAGAGATCAGGCTCCAGCCTTCACCTGAAGTCAGTTTTTTTGATTTTGCCATGAGAGGACTCTTCCTGCCTTGTGGTTTAATTTTATGTACGCATGTCGGTATTGAAAGGCAATAAGCAGGCTGACTGGGATTGAGCGCGTGTTGTCAGTCGTCCAGATCGCCATAAAAGAGTTCGTCAAATGTTCGGGGAAGTTGCTTGCCGCTGTTACGGAGGATGTTTTGGCGCATGATTTCGCTGTCACGTTTGTTTGGTGCCGGGCGTTTATGTCGGAATTCTTCTGGGTCAGGATCGGCGGTGTCGGTATCGGAGTCTGCCTGTTGTCCGGCGATTTCGTTTTCAATCGATTCGAGGAAGAAACCGAACCGTTCGCGGTTGCGCTCGTCGATTGCGACTAGGATCTCGTGCGCATGACGGATCTGTAGAAGACGACGTTCCGGATTCATGTCCGGCATGAGCTTCGCTGTCTCGAGGCTTTCTGTGTTCAAGTCGCCGTAGATACACATCAACTCCCAGATCCCGATCATCTTCATCAACTTTTCGTGATCGGTGTTGACATTCACAAGACACAGCGCGCCATTCTGTTCACCCACCCGCGCGACGAGTCCGGTCAGCGTTCCCATGAACGTGGAGTCCATCCCCGTACAACGAGCAAGGTCGATAACAAAGTTAAGCAGGCCGTTATTCAATTCCGAGTCGATATAATCGGTCAACGACGCAGCATTGTGCATATTGCCGAGTCCGACAACCTGCAACAGAACCGCATGTTGGCCATGCGCAATTTCGAGATAGCCCGCCGGGGCCTGGTCTGTCATAGCTCGCATCCTGTTCTCACAATGCTAAACAGGTCCATAACCGTATTACAGTACGATAGGCACCTATTTTACGGCGACTTGTCTTTGCGTACAAGCCTGTGACGATGATTTATGTGAAAAATTATTTTGCTGTTTGTGTGTAACATCTTATTCTATAAGGATTTGCTTTATTTATTCGGTTGGGGCCAACTGCCGTGCTGTTTCATCATTTCCTTTGCTTGTGCGCGGGTGGTGTCGGTACGCTCCTCACCGCGGATCATTGCGGCGATTTCTTCCAGTCGCTCTTTGCCTTCAAGAATCCGGACGATGGTTGCGGTTCTTCCTTTATTCACATGCTTGGCGACGGCAAGGTGGCGGTCGGCAGAGGCGGCAACTTGCGGCAGGTGCGTGATGGCGATGACCTGACGTTTTCGCGAGAGGGCTTTCAGTTTTCTGGCAATGGCATCCCCCAGACGTCCGCCGATTCCCGCATCAATTTCATCAAAGAAAAGAACCGGAGGCGAGTGTGCATCCGAGAGCGCGGTCTTCAGTGCCAGCATCGTGCGCGAGGATTCGCCACCGGAGGCGGTTTCAGCAAGCGATGATGCCGTCTCACCGGGATTGGGTGCAATGCGGAAGATGATTTCTTCAAGCCCTCCGCTGGAGGCGTGTGTCAGAAGACGCTCAAGGTCATCGCCCTCGCTCCACTGGGGTTCGGCGGTAACCGAGAAGTTGGCCTGTGGCATGTCGAGGTCGGCAAGTTCCGCGTCAACTGCTTTGCCCAGTTTCTTTCCTGCTTTGATTCGTTTTGCGCAAAGCTCTTGTCCCATGGTCGCGAGATCTTTTAATAGCTCATGCAGTTGCTTGCGTACACCTGTGGTGTCAGTCTCCCACGCGGCGAGGTTCTCTTCTTCCTGCCTGAGTTTTTCTTCTTTTTCTGGAAGCTGGTCGGGAGTGCAGTCAAGGCGACGGGCGAGTTTGCGGAGTCGCTCGGAGCGCTCTACCATCTCATCCAGTTCATTTTCAGAAATATCAAAGCCGCCTGTCGCCTCGCGCAGAAAACGCACCGCTTCGTCCAGCGCCGAGAGCATAGTGTCGAGCTGGTCGGTTGCCCCACGCAGGGCTGCGGAATTTTCCCGGTACGGGTGGATTTTTTCAATCAATGTCCCGAGACGGTTTTGGATCGCGTCTTCATCTTCATACAAAATCGCTTCTCCCTGTTCACATACGCTGCGGACTTCAGCGGCGTTGCTGTAGAGACGGATGCGGTCGTCGAGGTCGGCGTCGGTTTCGGGATTGTAACCGGCATCATCCAATTCTTTTAAATGAAACCGCACCTGTTCGAGCTTGATACGTATGCGTTCGCGTTCGGAGTCGGATGCGCGCAGGCGGTCGTAAAGTGACATCGCCTTGTGGTAAAGCTCGGCGTAGCTGGCCGCCTCTTTTTCCAGTTTCCCGAACCGGTCAAGCAGTTCGCGTTGGTACGCCGGCTCGATCAGTCGCGTGTGCTCGTTTTGCGCAGCGATATCGATGAGTAATTCGGAGGCGTCTTTCAGGGATGTTGATGAAAACGGTTTGGCGTTGACGGCGAAGCGGTTGCTTTTTCCGTCGCGGATGATGCGCTCAAAAATATAGCGCTGGTCTTCATCACGCGGCAGCAATCCGGAAGCGACAGCCGGGTGTTTGTCTGGAAGAGAAAAAACGGCGCGGATTTCGGCAGACTCCGAACCCGAGCGGATGATTTCAGGGCTTGCTCGTCCGCCGAGGGCGAGGCTGATGGCGCCGGCGATAAGACTTTTACCCGCACCGGTCTGTCCGGAGATCACGGTAAAGCCATCGGTGAAGGCGAGTGTCGCCTTTTCAAAGAGGACGTAGTTTTCCAG
The DNA here is from genome assembly GCA_003249795.1 of bacterium. Classification (GTDB taxonomy): domain Bacteria; phylum Planctomycetota; class SZUA-567; order SZUA-567; family SZUA-567; genus SZUA-567. The sequence goes on from QKHZ01000198.1 coordinate 16,089, forward strand.
AACCAATTCTTCAAGCATGCCAGCGCCTGTGTTTACTCTCTATTCAAAACAAAGGATGTAAATTTGTTATAACGCCACCGTCATCGGGCAGATGCAGCCAAAGAGTCTGTCGACTCGGGCGGCGGCCATGCAACTTTTCCCGAATTGGACTCGGCTGAGCGCAGAAAGTCAACCCCCTAGCCGAGATTTCTTTTCAGGTATGCTGTGTGGCACGATTTGATTGCGTTTACACTGTGGTAAGATATACTGGCAATAACCACAATACAGGCAGATGCGTATGATTGAAAAAACAGTCCGGAAGATGAGTGAGAAAGAGTGGGAGCACTATCTGTCATATCTTAGTTCACGTACTGTCTTTCAACATATATTAGCAAATTATAAATGCTGGATTGCGATTTTTTTCATGACGTTGGTTCTTAGCCTGATGGTGGTTTCTTTTGGTATGCGTTTAGTGCCAGAACAATATAACGACTCGCTGTTTTGGTTGTTTCCTGTCTTCTTTTCTGGTGCAATTGCTCTGTGTATCCTGATTGAGTGGGATCGTAGAAGAAAACTTCAGGCTTTTAAGCAGGATTTTCGAAAATATTTTACGGATGAGGAGCTTGTCGAGTGCGTGCACGCGCAGGTGTTGTCAGGGGTGCTTCTTCACGATCCTGATTATGTGACAATGAGTATTGGGGATTCACTGTTTCTTGATTTATCAGACGGGAAGATCCTGTGTTTGCATAATGAGCATCTGGAACAGATTCCTGTTGATGATCTTAAATATACTCCTTCTTGCGTGCAACCGGAGGGATCTGCCGTTGATATCACTTATATCCGCCAGCTAATCGGTGGGTTAATCCTATCGTTTGACTGCGCATTGAAAGAGATTCCAATCTGGAAGCAAATGGTGGTTCAGGGGACTTCCGCTGAGGAGGTAGAGGATATCGTTGGCAGTATTGACATGGAACAGATGCCATTGCCGATGCCACTACCTGATCAACCTGTGGGGGAATATTTCCTGCCGGATGATTGCGAGATTTTTGATGGTTCACTCGATACATTGGCTGAAGATATTTTTCGGTTTTATCTGAAAAAGAAAAAGGAGAAAGAAGCTGAGGAGGCGGAAGAGCGTGTTTCTGAAGAGAAACGTTATAGAGCGTATGGCCCAAGGCAGCAGCCATTTTTCAATCCATCTTTATTTTTTTACTATCTTGCTCCTGTGATTGTCATTGCTGTGGCCGGATTATTTTTGACCAATGAACAGTGGACTGTTAATCGTGTTGCTGGATTGTCGTTGCTTTCGGTTACCTTGTTTTCGCTTCTGGTCGGGCTTGCGAATCCTGTGCGGTTTTTGTGGGCGTTTCGCGTGTTCGCATTTTTTCTCTGTGTGGGGATTGCCGCGATGTCGTATCTGTATTGGGCTGAGCTGCAGACGAAAGACATGGTGCGCTATCTTCTTCCGTTTGGGTGGATTTTTCTGTTCGGCTATCCAAGCTTTGTATATCTGGCTACCGGCCGGCTCCCTTCTCGAAAATATGCAAGGACAGAAGAATAAACTTGGCCACTCTGTTTCGGGTGTTTGGGGAGAATGCGGATTGACGGAACGGAGTCTCTGCGTATATACTCGGAAAGATGAAACCAAGCGATTGATGGGATGTTTACGTCGCGTGTGGTTTCCGCCTGATCAGATTTGTCTCAGGCGGATGAATCAACCTTGCCGGATCGTCATTCGCACGACCGGCCTTTTTTCAGGCAGGAATGTATGTCGCAAAAATTCAAAAAGCCACCGCTTGTGCCGCAGGTGACGACACTGTGGGATTATCCGTCGCAGCACTATGGCGATATCGTGCAGGGAGACGCAAACTACCGAGGCGCGACGCCGAGTTATATTATCTGGAATCTTCTGCAGCGTTACACCAAGCCCGGCGCTCTGGTGATCGACCCGATGTGTGGAAGCGGGACGACGCTGGATGTGGCGCGTGACCTCGAGCGTAGGGCGCTTGGGTATGACGTAAACCCGACCCGCAAGGATATCTTTCGTGTCGATGCGCGCAAGCTGCCGCTTGAGGATGAGAAGGCGGACTTTGTGTTTATCGATCCACCGTATTCAACGCATCTGGATTACTCAGACGATCCGCGGTGTGTGGGCAAGCTCTCCGCGCGGGATGGCTCGTATTATGAGGCGATGCGGGAGGTCATCGGTGAAATTCACCGTGTGCTGCGACCGGATCGGTACATGGGGCTGTACGTTTCAGATTCGTTTGAAAAGGGAAAAGGCTTTTATCCGATTGGTTTTGAACTGTTCGGGATCTTGAAAGAGTTTTTCACACCGGTGGATATCATCAGCGTTATTCGGCACAACAAGACGCTGGAGATGGGAAACTACCGTCGTGCCGCCGATGAGGGCAACTTCTTCCTACGCGGGTTCAATTACCTGTTTATCATGCACAAGGCGCCGACCTCTTCGGAAAAACAGAAATCAGTGAAGAAAGCCAGTCGGCCTGAGGGACAGGTTAAGCAAGCTTCTCGTCATCAGAGGCCGAATGACTCACGGCCCCGTCATGCAAATGTTGACAGTGAACATGCCGATGAGCGGAGGAAACCGTTTGGTGACAGGGACCGCAAACGGGCAGGTGAGAACCTTTCGCAGCATAAAAAACGTCCGGATCAGGCGCAGCATCGACAGAAGAAGAAACGCTTCCGGAAAGACTGAATACTTTGCGGCGTACTCAGGCATGAAATGGAGTGCCGATGAAAACAGTCTTCACGTGCCTATTGTATGGAGCGCTGTTGACACTTGCGACGCTTCTGGTCGAGACGGACGGATGTGTCTGCGGGAATGACAAGGGGCTGCCTTTGCCTGTTGTTCGGCCTATTTGTGGCGGAGGAGAGTATTGTATTCCTCTTGATAAGAAACCCAAATGCAAACAAACTGTTTTTGACATCAAAGCTCTGATGATTGATTATATCTTATGGGTGTTTGTTGTCTATGGAGCCACTCGCCTTGTGCTACGAATGAAGCGTCGCTTTCCAATAGCATCAATCGATTTGTCGCCTCAATCTTCAGAGAAGGCTTCTTTGTCTCAGAAATGTAATGCCACTTCGAAGGATGAATGAAGCATTATTAACTGAGTGCGTGTGAGGAGCTATTGACCTTCCGCTAGGCGTTTTCGTGGAGGGCGGCGCCGATCAATTCCGCAAGCGCGTGGCGGCGGTATGGTTTTTTGATGAACCCACATAGCCCTTCCTGCTGTAGAAGCTCAACCGAGTCGGCCTGTGCAAATCCGGACGCAAGAATGATCTTGGCATGTGGATTAACTTTGCGGATGGCGCGGAACGTATCGACACCGTTCATCTCGGGCATGATCATATCGAGAATCACGATCGCGATTTCATTCTGGTTCTGCTGATAAAGCGCGAACCCTTCGCGTCCGTTTTCCGCTTGGATCACTTTAAAGCCAAGGGCTGTTAGCATCTGCTCTGCTGTGGTTCTGATGACATATTCATCGTCGATCAGAAGGGCGATTTTTCCCGCGCCGATTTCTTTGTCTTTCTGGGTATTTAAAATCGTTCTGTTGGCGTTTGGATATGCGGCAACGTTTTCGTTTTCTGTTTGTGAAATCGGATCCGGATCGGTTTTTTCAGGAAGTTTTCCGGTTTTGAGTTGAAGCAGTTGTTCGGTTACCTTCGACGCGTCGGTTGTTGTGTCAGAAATGATCGAGACGTATTTGTGCAGCGGGTTGTCTGATGGCAGGCGTGCGTCCAATAAATCAGCCGCTCCCATGATTCCTCCGAGGAAGTTGTTCAGGTCATGCGCAATCGCACTGGCGAATTTTCCGATCGCAAGGGCGTTGTATTCGCTGGCTGTTTCCGGCAATTCATTCTTGTGTTCCGCATGGGCTGACTCTTGCCGGATGACTCCAATGATACAGGTTGTGTCTTCGATCTCAATCCGGCAGAGGGTCAGTAATGCTTCAGCAGATTTGTTGCCATTTACGTGGAAATGCCATTTCAGGCACTGCGGTCCATCCAGCAATGTCCGCCGGATCTGCTCCTCAAGGTTGGTGTTATCATCCGCTGTGAGGGAAAACTCTGATACTGTTTTGGATAAAATCTCTTTTTTGCCGATGGAGCACAGTGCCAGAAAAGCCTGATTGGCATCGCAGATTTTTTTGTTGTCGGCCCGGATGATCAGGATCGCATCACGTATGCCGTCAAATATTCGCCGAAATTTATTCTCACTGCGATGGAGGGTATTTTGCGCACTGAACTGATCGGTGATGTCCATGAAGGCAATGACCAGGCCGGAAACAGAATCATCGCGGTCAAGGATCGGAGCAATTGTGAATGAAATTCTGTAAACAGCTCCGCGCGCAGCGCGCAGAAGATACTGGTTTGAAGAAAAGTTTTGGCGGTGATGCAAAACATAATCGATTCCATCTATCGGCTGTTGTTGGTTGTCGGCCGGTTGGATGAAAAATACGGTGCCAATCGGGGCGCCTTCTGCTTCGTCAAAGTTGATACCGGTGAGGAGTTCAGCAACACGGTTCATCATAATAATTGACCTGGCAGGGGTGATGGCAATGACGGCGTTATCGATAGCGTTCAGAATCGCTGTGCGCTGATGCTGTTGTGTAACGATTTTCGACATCGTCTGATTGCGTTCAAGTACCTGTCTGCGCATTTCCTCATTGGCTGCGCACATGTCGCTATACATTCGCTCAATCGCGGTTCCAATCTCATTGAATTCCACAAAGCGATCAACTGGGCAATGTTCGTTGGCTCGTCCGAGTCGGGCGATATCGGTGTAGCTGATGAGCTGGTCGACTCCAGAGGAGATGATGTTTTTGATGAAAATGATGCTGATGCCGAAGCAAAGCAGACTTGTTATAAAAAGCACGATGATTTCTCGAAGATATTTTTTCTGCAGGAAGCCTGTTAATGTGTCCGGCACCATGATGAGTGTTGCAAGGCGGGTTGGAAATTCATTGATGATTACAGCCTGATCGTTGGCATAACAGCATTCACTCCACCAGAGGTCGCTTGAAAACCGTGTGTTTTGAATCTGGCGTTCATGCACCAGCTTTTGCATCTCTTCCCGTGAACGTTGGCCGTATATGCCGACAATTTTATCCAGATCGAACCAGACAATTGTTCCTGCCTGTGTTTTTCCCAGAGCGATATCAAGAAGCCGGAGGTTGTCGTCCAGAATGGTTGCGGCGACAAGAAAACCGAGTATATGTCCATCGGCAGCAATAACACGTTTTGATCTTACCAGTAGATCAAGGTCGGTATTGGCGTTTATGTAACGGTAAATCGAGTCATTTGTTTTTCGGATATCCGAAATAATCATTTTCAGAATAGGCGTAGTTTGATCATTCATGGCTGAGGCATTTGCAAGTAATTGACCATGGCGTATGAAAAGGAATATGTCTGGTGTCTGCAAAGGGGCGAGGTCTGTAAATTTTGTCAATGTTTGTTGTGCGTTTTCCCCTTCATTTTCGGAAATTTCATTCATGAAGCCTTGGGCTGACAGCGCGGTGAGAAGATATGTATCCAGCCTATTCTGTTCTTGTTCGAAGATTCCGGCGATGACTGATTGCCGTTGTTTGAATGAATTCCGCAGTTCGACGGATAACGCTTGCTGACTGGAGCGGTATGACCAAAAGAGCAGTCCGGCCGAGAACAGCAGAAGCAGTCCCAGGGTCAGCAGTCCTAATGTCAATGATAGCGTAACCGGTTTACGCATTTTTAGTCGTCTTTCGCATGTGAGTATCGAAATGCCTTTGCCATTAAGTGCTGTAGTTCTTCGTCCGACATTCCCCGGCGGCAGACTGTGTATGATGCGCTGAATGCGCGTGGAGTCATTGTCGTTTGGCCGGATCGGTCCAAGCGGATTGCTTCAGCGAGGGCGACGCCAATGTCATCCATCACTTTTATGACAGTAAAAGCAAGACCACCATTCTTTACAGACAGGATTTCTTCCTTTGTGCCTCCCCATCCATTGACCAGAACCTGCTTTTCCTTTCCTTGATCCTGAATTGCCTTGAGTGCACTGAATGCAATTTTGCTGGAGCATGCGTGAATGAATCTCAGATCGGGATGGCGGTTTAATATGATCAGTGCTTTTTGATAAGCGTCTTGCGAGGTGTCTTGGGTGTAGTATTCATCGACTAACTGAAATTTATTTGCGTCGCTGAGTTCTTCGATAAATACGGTTGTTTGGATTTCGATCGCACGGTTGGCCGGTGTTTCGTAAATAATCGCATAGGGAACAGATTCCTCATCAGCAAAAATATTCCGAGCTTCGCTGGCGATGAGTTTGGCACCGGTTGACGGATCAAATCCAATATACATATATGGCGCATTTCGTTTCCAGTTTGTGATGGGGACTGTTTTATTTACAACAAAAATTTTGCTGGGGCAGTCAGCAAGCAGGCGAATCAGGTTATCCTGATCTCGTTCCGTTTCAACTGAGACAACCAAGTAATCGGGGTTCGTTGATATCGCTTTTTGAATCGCTTTGGTCAGATTGTCACCGCCATCGGGTTGGATCGGGTATTTTTGCAGAACAAACGGGATTCCGAGTTCATGCATTCTTGTGCGGAATGCATTTTCAGGTGCGATTGCCAGTAGCTCTTGAGTTAGTGCTGAGGCGATACGGATTGGGCTGTCATCAAGGAGAGTACGGTGGATCGCGGGAGATTCAATCAGGGAGCGGAATTGACGATCCGTTAGTCCCGGGTCGCTAAGGATATAGCCGGTTTCTGGCTCAGGACGTGAATAAAACGACCAGAACCCGTAGATCCCGGCAAAGAGCATCAACAGACAAACTGTCAGTACAAAAACTTTAATATTCATCTGAATATATACCCGGCTATTTGACTGTATTGTAATGGGTTAGCGTGAAATCGCAATGAAAGGAATCAGCCTTTTCAACGATTTTAACGATTATGTGTATATATGCGGTCGGGCAGGAAAAGTGGTGCCGCAGATAGACCCGAGTGTCGGCTGCAAGGATTCTGAGTGCGCTCTTTTTGGTCATGGATGCGAGAGTCGGAGAGATGTTTCTGTGGCTTCAAGCTGGTAACTGATATTAATTACGGGGCCTGTATGGGGATGTTTGTGCAGAGTGAGGATCGGTGTTGGTTGTGATAGGTTTACGGAGAATCCCAACTTTGCCGGTTCATCGCAGACAGCTGCAATGTTTTGATTTTCGTCAATAAGGCAGCAGATAACTGTCCAGCGGAAATGGAAGACTCCGACACATGCCGTCTTTCTCGTGTTGTCTTTTTCGGGCTGCAGCTCAGTGGGCTTTGTTTCTCGTTCCGTGTTTTCACTGCTTGCGGATGGTGATTCCGGAAGATTGACTTGCAGAAGAAGCCCACTGGTAAATGTGCCGTCCGATTCAGCTAACTCCTGTCGTAAATCCTGATATCGCTTTTCGGATAATTGAGGACAGTTGCGTAGCTTGCTGAAGATGTCGCTGACGGGATTAGTCTGGTTTCCGTTGAGGGTGTTGTTCTGTTCTCGTTGAGATTTTATTTTTTCATTTGTTTCAGCGGCATCGATTGTTTGTGGGAGGGTGATGGATAAAATTGCAGTCAATAACAGGAATAATGCAATCCTCATTTTGTGGCTCCTGCTTGAAATGTCGAAGGATAATTGCTTCTTTTGCGAGATTGTATATTAAATTTTACAGTTGCAGTAATTTTTTTATATTATTGTGAGGGCATCAGGGTGGAAATTTCAGTCGTTTATTTTAAATTTCAAGAAAGGGGACTTCATGACAGTGGAGCCTGAACAGGAGGCGGTTGCAGAGCCGCTTGGGGCAATGGCTGCTGGGGAATCGGATGCAGACAGCAGGTTATGGGGTATGCTTGCGCATCTTTCACCATTTGCAGGGATTTTTCTTATTCCGATAACAATTTTTTTGCCATTCGGTAATGTTGCTCCCGTGTGTGTGATTCCTCCGTTGGTAATTTGGATGTTGAAAAAGGACACCATGTCTTTTGTTGATGCACACGGAAAAGAAGCCTTGAACTTTAATATCATGGCATATATTGGAATGATTATTGGAATGATTTTAAGGTATGTGCTTGTTGGATATTTGATTTTAATGGCTGTTGGCGTTGCATGGATGATTCTGACTATTATTGCTGGGATTACGGCGTATAAGGGACAGACCTATCGTCATCCGTATTGCTTGCGTTTGATCAAATAGCGTAACGGCTGCGCATAGTTTCTTCAGGCAGAAGGCATCGGCTTTCTGCCTTTTTTTTATGGAATGCGATAGATTATATGACTGCGGCGGCGGAATCCGTTGCTGCTATTTTTATGCAATGGATGCATCAAGGCTTTCTGACCATCCGACGAAAATGGCGTCAAACAGTGCGAGCAGATCTGCCGGAACCGGCGCGGTGATTGTGAGTTGCTCTTTCGATTTCGGATGGGGCAGGTCAATGCGCCATGCATGCAGCGCCTGCCGCTTCAGTCCGCAGAAGTCTTTGACGCGCTTGTTTGCCGGCCGATCGCCGTACTGGTCGTCACACAGGATCGGACGCTCAAGCGAGGCCGCATGTACGCGGATCTGATGGGTTCGTCCTTGATGGGGCATGAACAGGATCAGGCTGGCAGGGACTCCCGGCCCCATCTTGCGCGGGTCAGGATAAAAGGCGGAGACCAGACGGTAGGTGGTTTCCGCTTCCAGCCCATCTTTGCCTTTTACGACCGAAACCGGCTTGCGCCCGCCTTTCCATTTTGACAGATTCTTGCGGATGGTACCGTCAGTGTTAAACGGGACGCCAAGGCATCCGGCCAGATATTTCTTTTCCGTCTTGCGGTGACGGAAGGCATCTTCGAGCAATTTCTGCGCCTCAGGGGTTTTGGCAAAGAGCTGCACGCCGGTGGTGTCTCGGTCAAGTCTGTGGACAGGTTCAAGTCCTGACAGGTTCAGCCCGTCGCGCATCATGGTTGTAAAGCAAGCCCCGTTGTCTGAGACCGATTCGACCCCGTCGATTTTCTGCGCAGCCAGCAGAAAGTCGTCTTCATATAAAACCGAGCTTTTGGCGTCGAATTCAGAACCCATGTTGCGCCATGATCCTTGTCTGTTCAACATGTTGTTATTTTCGTATGCAACGATTTTACCGAATATGCCGCAAAATGACAGCCCGGAAAATCAGTCAAAACAGGATTTTTGGTCACAGCCTGTCGTCACTGATCTGCTGCAGGAACGCGAATTACATATTTAGATCAACCCGGTGCATCGGCGCATAAACCGGTCCAGTCCGGCGCAGGTCACTCATGAAGACGACGATTTGCGCTACATCAAGCAGGCCGAACGATGCGTTTGCTGCATCATCAATCACCTCGTGCAGGCCTTCTGCGTCATGCGGCTGTTTGACCCGTCCGAGGGTGATATGTGGTTTGAACCCACGTTTTTCCGGCGGATAGCCGAACTCTTCAAAGCAATCGTCTACAACCGATGCAATCTGTGCCAGTTCATCTCGACCTGAGGCGATGTCGGCGACAACCACACGCGGGTGTTTCAGATTGGGAAATGCGGCGACGCCTCCGACTTCGGCAGTGACAGCATCCAACTCAGCAGCGGCGTTGCTGGTTGCCGTAAACACGTCTGGCAGATCTTTTTCCTGAACATCGCCCAGAAATTTCAGCGTCAGGTGCAGTGCGTCGGGGCTGACCCACCGGATTTTTGGGGCGTACGATTTCAGGTAGCTGATCTCCTGATTCAGTTCATGCGCAATTTGGCCGTCAAGTTCAATGCCAATAAATGTCCGGATCATGTGTAAATCCTTCTTTCGGTTCTGTTTTTGAGTATTTTGAATGGCAGCGGTTTCCGTCGATTTACCGTGACCGGGCTTGACTTTGCCGCCTGTAGGCTTTATACACTTCTTTTACCCTTGCGAACAGGAAAAAATGAATGATCAGAAAAGCCAAACTCGGTGATATTCCCGAGATCCACAAGTTGATTAATGACTTCGCCCGTCAGGAAGTGATGCTGCCGATTGCCATCGGCGATATGTTCGGGCGCTTGCGTGACTTCCGCGTTGCAGAGAAGGACGGCCGGATTATCGGCGCGGTTGCAATCCATGCGACGTGGGACACGCTGGTGGAGTTGCGCTCGCTTGCCGTTTGCAAGACGGTGCAGGGCGAGGGCATCGGCAGGCAGCTTGTGGAGATGGCGCTGTCGGATGCGGTGGAGCTTGGCGCGACCGAAGTTTTTACCCTGACCTATATCCCCGATTTTTTCGAAAAGTTCGGGTTTACGCGTGTGGATCGCGCAGAGCTTCCGCATAAGGTGTGGATTGACTGCATGCGCTGTCCGAAGTTTCCTGACTGCGGTGAGGTTGCGATGCTCAAGTCGTTGTCGTAACTGATTCGCCGGTTCCGTCACTACGTTTATTATCGCAGGAGAATTCTCAATGGCTAAACTTTGGAACGGGCGCTTTGCCAGGGGTACGCATAATCTGATGGAGCAGTTCAGCGAGTCGATCAGCTTCGACCGTGAGCTCGCGGAGGTTGATATCCGTGCCAGCCTTGCGCATGCGAAGATGCTGAATGCCGTGAAGCTCATCTCTACAAAAGACCTGAGCGCGGTCCGCAAGGGCATGAAAGAAATTCTTGAGTCGATCCGCGCCGGAAAGTTTGTCTATCGTACTTCCGACGAAGATATTCATATGGCGATTGAAAGCGAGTTGACCCGCCGTGTCGGTGATCCTGCACGCCGCCTTCATACCGCCCGCAGCCGCAACGACCAGGTTGCGACCGATACCCGTCTCTGGACGCGCGAAAAAATCGATCTGCTTTCGGGTTTGATTCTGAATGTGCAGAAGGCGCTTCTCGCGACGGCAACGCGTGAGAAAGATGTCGTCATCCCCGGTTACACCCATCTGCAGCGTGCCCAGCCGATTCTGGCCTCGCAGCATCTTCTGGCGTATGTCGAGATGCTGGAGCGTGACCGCGAACGGATGGCTGATGCCCGCAAGCGTGTGAACCGGATGCCGCTGGGAAGTTGCGCGATGGCTGGCACAACGCTTCCGATCGACCGCCAGATGGTGTGCAAAGAACTCGGCTTTGACGGACTGTGCGAAAACAGCATGGACGCTGTCAGTGACCGCGATTTTATTGTCGAAACATTGTCCGCGCTGACGTTGCTGTTTCTGCACCTGTCGCGATTCAGTGAAGATGTGATCCTGTGGTCGGGCTCGGAAATGGGGCTGATCAAGCTTGATGACGCGTGGAGTACCGGAAGCTCAATCATGCCGCAGAAGCGTAATCCCGATTTGATGGAGCTGACCCGCGGAAAAACCGGCCGGATTGTCGGCTCGTTGATGGGGATGATCACGGTGATCAAAGGGTTGCCGATGACGTATAACCGCGACCTGCAAGAAGACAAGGACCCGCTGTTTGATGCGGTCGCTACAGCCGAGTTGACGCTGCGGTGTCTGGCCGAGTTTGTGCCGACGATCAAGTTTAACCGCAAGCGTGCGGCGTCACTTCTTGTCGACGGATTCCTGGATGCAACGGTTCTAGCGGAATATCTGGTCAATAAGGGATTGCCGTTCCGTTCGGCGCATGAAGTGTCGGGGACGCTTGTGCGTCACGCTGAGGAAAACGGTCTGCGTTTGTGCGAGATTCCGCTTGAGTTTATGCGCGGGGTTAGCCCGCTGATTGGCAAGGACGTATTCCAGTGCCTGAATCCGCAGAACACGCCGAAGGCATATGTCTCTGCCGGAAGCGCGGGTCATAAGGAAGTGTCCAAAGCTCTTACCCGCTGGAAAAAACGGCTGGCCAAAAAATAAAGTTATTTCGCACACAGACTGCCGTTTTTTTTTCTCTCTCTGGGTTTTTCGGCAAGCAGAGATCAGGCCAGCATATCCTCGCTGCCGGATGAGCTGATGAGCAGCGTCGTCGGCAGGCCTGCCAGCATGCGGCCGTAATTGTCGTGCCATGTCTGTTCGTTGTCCGCAGCCGGCGTTTCAAAACCTAGCATCACACAGGTCGCGTCGGCTGAATATTCATGAAGCGTATCGCGGAATGTCTGTTCGCTGACGATGGCAACGACATCGGCATCCATCCGCGCGCTTTGAACCAGTGAGTCAAGTGCATCAACAGCCGGTTGCCGTCCGGCTTCGTGCGGGACAAGGCGCAGAATCCGGATCTGAGTTCGTGTCCACTCCCAGTTACGTTTCATCAGATGCGCAAGCAGAACCATCAGGTTGCCGTTTTTCTGGCCGCGCCACCAGATATCGATCCGTTTGGTTTTACTGGGAACCGCGACACCGCTTTCTCGCAGCAAGAGTAAGCTCATCCCCAGCTTCGACGCAATCCGGAGCTGGCTGGTAAATGGTTTGAGCCGTTCCGGATCTGTTGACCAGCCGAAGAACGCCATGTTCGGGCAGATCGGCCCGATTGCTCCCGCCTGCAGGACTGACAGCACGCCTTGTTCAAGCGAGTCGGCAACCATGACGATCGGGAACGCCTGGATCGTGTTCTTGCGGCAGAATTCGTTCAGCTGTTTCATTGCGCTTTGCCGGTGTGTGGCGTGTTCGTGGATTGTGCCAACAAGGATGTGGGCCATGTAGACGATGCCGTGGCCTGCCTCAAGCCAGTTGGCGTAGCGAACCAGCGTTTCGCGTGCGGAAGGGTTACCGGTAAAGACAAGGATGGTCGGCCGCCAGTTGCGCGGGTCTTCTTTCATACGGGAGAGGCGGACGAGGTTTTTGCGGACAGATGCATATACAAATCCGCGTCTAGCATCACCGAATGCCGACTGTAACTCGCGCGTACGCAAATACCATAGCAGCGCCGCAATGATCAAGACAGCGCAGAACGCAGACGGTGCGCTGATCAGGAACGCCGTTGCCGTACAGCCGACACCGCCGAGGAGTGCCGTTACCCAGTGGAAATAGCGGAAACGTGGCCGGAAGCTGGGGTTTAGCCCGAAGGCTTCAATGAACGCGGCGAGATTGGTCATGCCGTAGGTGTAGAGGAAGAACATCGTGATGATGGAGGCGACAATATTGAGCGCACCGCCTTCGCTTTCATTTCCAGCCCAGATCAGAACTGCAAACGTGATGATGCTTGTCAGGATCAGGGCGCGGCGAGGCTCGTCGTTCTGTGCGGTTCCTTTAGCAAAGGGCGAAATGATTGGAATAATATCATCGCGGCTGACGGCCTGCAGGATGCGGGGAGCGCCAAGCAGACTGCCCAGTGCGCTCGACAGTGTTGCCGCAAATACCCCGATTGCGACAAAGAAGCCGAGGCCGAACAGGGCGTTGTCGACCAGCGTGTCGTATGGTGCGTCAATCATATCGCTTCGTGAGAATGCACCGCCGCAGATCAGAATTGCCGCCAGATACACAAGAAACCCGACGCCAATTGCAAAGAGAGTTCCGCGCGGGATCGAGATTGACGGATTTTTCAGATCGCCCGACATGTTTACGCCCGCAAGAATTCCGGTTACGGCGGGAAAGTAAATCGCAAAGATCAGCCAGAAACTGTAGCGGGGGCCGGTGTGATAGGCTGTGTCAATTGTCGTATATCCGGGGGCAAGGTTTTCTTTAAATATCGTCATGTCGAATGATGTCAGCGCGCCCAGCAGGAAGACGAGAATCGAGATGCCGAGAGCACCCATAATGACGTACTGCGCTTTAATGGCCCAGTCCGCACCGCGCCACGCGATCCCGATCAGAACGACTGCTGCTGCCAGTCCGATATGAAGAAAATATGGAGAAAGTGCCGGAAGCGACCGGACGACCGCTTCGGTAAAACCGAGGATATAAAATGGAACTGACAGTGCCTGCGCAAAAAAGAGGGCGATGCCGATGGCTCCGCCGAACTCCGCGCCCAGCACTCGGCTGATCATAAAATACGCGCCGCCCCCGCGCACATGCATGTTTGTTGAGATCGCACTGACCGAGAGGGCTGTCAGGGTGGTGATCGATTTAGCGATAAGCAGAATGATTATGGCGTTGATGATGCCGGATTGGCCGACAACGAAGTTTGAGCGCATGTAGAGGATGACACCCAGGATCGTCAGGATGCTTGGCGTAAAAACGCCGCCGAATGTCCCGAAGAGCGTTCGTGATGCGCTGGCTGTCGATCGTCCTGATGTTCCTGGCATAGAGGGCCGCCTTTATCGGTTACGCCTGCGCTTTAATTTGCGCTGGCTGTGTTTTTATATTTTGATTTTCTGGCAGAAGGACACGGGCGTCTTTCCACGAATGGTGATTTTTCTCAAGATTCTCATGCCTGCTTTCGTGACAGGAGAATACAAAAATCTGGCGTTTTTCTGCCGCAGTTTTCAGCGTGTTCATACCGTGTTGAAAACGGATGTCGTCGGCGTGGATAAACGGATCGTCAAAGACTATCGGCCTCGACGGCATCAGTGTGTTCGCCAGAAGTAACCGAAGGCACAGATAAACCTGATCAAGCGCACCGCGGGAAAAGTGGCGCTGGATCTGCTCCTGCGAAACTGGTACGCCGAGGGAAATATCAACGGCGCGAAGTTGTAGGCGGTCTGTCAGTTCCAGCTTCCAGTGCCGAGTGAAACCTTCAACGGTCTCGTTCAACTGTTTGCCGAAAACCGGGCTCCACTCAGAGTGCTGTCTGCTTGCCAGTTGTTGGATCTTGCCAATTGCGTAGGCCGTCGCTTGTTCAAAGCGTTCCGCTTTCGCGTAAGCCTGATGTAATTGGTCTAACTCGGCACGCACAAGCGGAAGACGCTCGCGCAGCGACTTGGAGTCTACCGCCAGCGTTGTTTCTGCGATTCGTGAATCATTGGCGATACTTTCTCGTTCGCGCTGAAGCGATTGGACGATGCGGCGGTATTCGGCGGCGGATTGATCCGGTTGCAGATCGATCCATTCAGGATGGTTATGAAGATATGTTTGCTCATTGGCTTTGAGCTGAGCGGTTTCAGGATTGCGTTTGTCTGGTGAAGAAAGTGCCTGCAGTTGTTCCTGCAGTTGCGGGATCGTTTGTCGTTTCAGCTGCTCAATCAGCCGCTTTTTTCCTGCATGCGTTTTGTATTGTCCGAGTAACTCGCGCAGTTGGGACGGGATTGTCAGGTCGCTCTCTTCTGGCGACAAGCCTCCTTCCTGAAGAATTGTTGCAAGTTGGTAGATGATTTCAGCTGCGGTATTCTCTTTGTCCGTAATTTCTTTTTTTACAGATTCAAGCGGTTGCACGACTGCGTCACGTTCCGCCTGAGCAGAGCGCACGTCCTCAAGATTTCGCGCAAGAGTTGCAAGCGCCGGGAGCGCTGACGGCTCTGTTTGGATTCGTTCAGCTATTTTTGCGCAAAGTGTCGCGTAGTGGGTTTCGATTTCGGTTTGACGCTGTAGCAGTTGCGAGAGCTGCAGGAGCTGTCCCTGATGTTGCCGAAGCCATGCAGCGTCTTTTTTTAGCGTATCCACGTCGCTAGCGCAACGTTCTGCAAGCTGCCGGCATTGCTCGTCCTGCCGTTCGCGTTTCTTTTCGTCATCGGCTAAAATACACTCGGCTTGTACGCGTGCGTCGATTGCGAGTTTACGGCTGTTTTCATTCCAGAGCCTGCTGGCGACAAGAAGCCCGAGACCGACACCGGCTGTGATCAGTGATCCGAAAATCAAGGTGACGAAAATCCAGGCAGGTGCATCGGTTGTCAGGTACGCCGCAAAAAAAATCAGGCCGATGATTAAACCAACGCAGCAAAATGCGATGCCGCTGCGCCGAAACAGTTCTCTAAAACGATTATTCGTTTCGATTGTCCGATTGGCATCGTCGATCTGTTTGCGGGCATATGCGCAGTCACTCGATTCATTGTCATCTGCCAACAATAGATTGAGGTCTGTTGCCTGAAGCCGCTCAGAAAGTTCTGCAAGGCGGTCTTGTGCTTGCGGGTCAATGCCGAGCCGTTCCAGCGTTTGGCGCTGTGTGTGTAGCGATTGTTTCAGGGATACTGTACTGTTTTCTTCGTTAATCGCCCGATCGATCCAAAGCCGCAGTTCTTCCCTGTCGTTTGTCGGGATTTCGACAAGTTTGCCAAACCGTGCGGTTGCCGCTGCTGTGACTTCTGACTTGGCCTGCAGTTGTCGCATGGTTTCGCGCTTCGTGTCGAGTTCATTTTGGAGATGACACAACCTCTCGTGCAGGCGTGTGAGATCTTCTTCACAGTTTAGCGTGAGGTTGTCGTATTTGGAAAGAGATTCGCATTCGGCAAGGTGCTTGCCAATTTCATCCTGCAGGCGCCGCGACCTTTTTTCATCCTCAGATAATTCAAGAAGACGCGCGCGCGTTCCCAGAAGCGTTTGCTTGTCCAGCTCCGCATGCAGTTTGTGTTCGCGGGCGATGACGTCGCGGCTTGCGGTTGTGTCTTCCTCAAGCTGTTGTTGTCTTGCTTCAAGCTCGTGCTGCTCTTGTTCAAGTTCTGCGATGCGTTGCCTCAGGTTTTTTAACTCTGTTTTTTCGAGATTGACTTTGCCCTTGTTGAGGGTGCCATCGTACTGCAACCGTGCATTATTGAGCCGTTCCAGCGCCTGTTGCACAGAGCTGCCGCCGGAGGTGAAGAGGCTGCCGACGCGGTCGGACAAGTCTGCAAAGTCAGCGACAGGCCCCGTGTCCTGCCTCAGAAATGCGATGCGCTCGAACGCATCGCGGCTGAGTCCGGTCAGCGTTTCACCGAGGGTGTCGCCGCTGGGCTTGCGCATGAACTTCTTTGTAAGATCTTTCCCGCTGGCAGAGTCCTGTACGGAAAATTCGTCTGTCTTCAGATCCCGCCAGACCGACAGGGATTGGCCGTCGTCCAGCGTTAGTATTCCACTGATCCGGTAGGCGCTGCCATCAAGCGGAAGATACCGCTCTTCGTCCGGTGTACTCATCCAGCGCTTGCCCGTACTGGTACGGACGCTGTAGAGAAGCGCAAGGATTGCTGCAGCAAGGGTGCTTTTTCCGGATTCGTTTGGCGCGACAATCAGGTTCAGGCCGGGATGGAAAACAATTTCTCCCGACAGTGCGCCGAAGCCCGTGATCTTCATCGAATCAATCCGCATCGCGCGCCTCCACCGGAAGGCCGGAAAATGCGGCGAGGCCGTATTCGAGTGCGTCACGCAGGATCGTTTTCTGTGACTCGTCTGTTTCTTCTTCAAGCTCTTTCAGTAACTGGGCGGCAAAGATCGCGTCCATCGGTGCGGACGGATCAAGTGCAGCTTGTTGCAGCGCATCGAGGTCAAAGCCTGTGCGTAGCGACTTTGTGACAGACTTCGCGGCAAAACAGTCGGGTTCGGGAAACTCCGGCGTCCAGCCCGGTTTGATTGTGCCGGAGAACCGCAGCAGCGCAAAGTCCTCGGCAGTTCCGCTTTTGTTTGCATATGCTTCGTGAACGAGCGCCCTCATCGCTTCAGGCGTATCGATATTGTTGCAGACGATATCGCACTCGATGATCCGGCGCGTGTCGAGCGAATGCGATTCGACATCGACCGCTCCTTCAGGCGTCAGCGTTGCGCAGAGACAGCCGCCGCAACCGCCACCGGGCAGGATCTGCGCGTTAAAGGGACGGCCTCCGTAGGCAGCACGGAGATTGCCGTGGGCGTCACGGATTTCCGATGGCGTATGGTAGTGGCCGAGAGCGGCGTAGCTGAAGCCCTGATTCAGAAACTGATCGTCGGTGAAGGGAAACGTGATCTTCTGGGCCGGATCAATTGCGAAGTTGTTCCGCGATCCGTGCAGCAGCAATACTGATAACGTCGTGTGCGGCTCCGGACGGGCAATACGTTCCGACAGCGGATTTCCGGTGACGCTGAGGTTGCCCTCAAAGGCGTGGCCGGTAATGCTCAGGTCTTTTAATTCAGGAATACAAATGGTCGTAAATGATGGCGGCTCGAAAATATGAACATGCGCCGGCCACGGGCGAAGCCCCAGCGTGTCGCGTCCGGACATGGCGTAAGGGCCGGTGGATGAATACCAGTCGTGGTTGCCGGGGCTGATGAAAACCGGCAGCGGCGCC
>QKHZ01000196.1 GCA_003249795.1 bacterium
CTGCGCGAGTTTGGCATTGAACCTGAAGTCCGCGTGATGAGTGCGCATCGGACACCTCATATTGTTTCTTCTTTCGCAGCGGAAGCAGAAGGCCGTGGAATGCAAGTCATCATTGCCGCAGCCGGTGGCGCAGCACACTTAGCTGGCGTTGTTGCTGGACACACAACTCTTCCGGTGATCGGTATTCCGATTGGCGGCACAGAGCTGAACGGGCTGGACAGCTTGCTTTCGACTGTGCAGATGCCTGCGGGAATTCCTGTCGCGACAGTTGCTGTCGGTGGTGGTGGAGCAACAAATGCCGCCCTTCTGGCAATCCAGATCATGGCACTATCGGACAAAGACCTCAAAGATAAACTTCATAAATACAAAATTAAAATGGTTGAAAAAGTCACAAAAAAAGACACCGAATTACAACAACGCATTGGTAACTGATACAGACCATTTCATCCGATTTTCACTTTATCAAGCATTTAAGGCAAAGGTACTCATAAAATGGCAGCAAAAACGAACAAGCGTATTGCAAAGAAAAAAGAGATCACTGTCCCAACCCTTCTCTGGCACAAAGATCATGTCCGCCTGATTGAGCAGACAATGCTTCCGGAAGACTATAAAGTTGTTCCAATTAAAACCGCAAAACAGATGTGGGACGCAATCAAGCGGCTTGCGGTTCGTGGAGCACCTGCAATTGGTTGTGCAGCCGCTTACGGCGTGATTCTCGGCATTCTGCAGTCAAAAGCGAAAACCGGCCTTGACCTATTGAAAGGTGTCCGCAAAACCGCTGATTACCTTGCAACCTCCCGCCCAACGGCAGTAAACCTATTTTGGGCACTGGACAGGATGTGTGCGAAAGCGGAAACAATAAAATCGCTTGAACCTGCAGTTATGAAAATGCAGTTGCTGGACGAAGCGCATGCGATTCTTGAAGAAGACAAACAGATGTGCCGTGCCATCGGCAAACACGGTGCCTCGCTGGTTAAACCCCGTGGAAAGAAACCGTTTGGTATCCTGACGCACTGTAATGCAGGAGGCCTTGCCACTTCAGATTATGGAACAGCGCTTGCCGTTATGTTTGCAGCATTCGAGCAGGATAAAAACATTCACATATATGCGGATGAAACCCGTCCGCTTCTGCAAGGCTCTCGTCTGACATCTTGGGAGCTTGACCGTGCTGGGATTCCGGTTACGCTGATCTGCGATAACATGGCAGCGCAAGTGATGCGTGAGGGACGAGTTCAGATGATCGTCGTCGGTGCAGACCGTATCGCCGCCAACGGCGACACTGCAAATAAAATCGGGACCTATGGCGTTGCGATTTTAGCCAAATATCATAAGATCCCTTTTTACGTAGCCGCTCCCAGCAGCACGTTCGATCTGAGCCTGTCTAACGGCAAGTCGATCCCGATTGAAGAGCGTGACGGTAACGAAATCCGCTGCGGCTTCGGCACATGGACCGCGCCGCGCAAAGTCAATACATATAACCCGGCTTTCGATGTCACTCCGGCGGAACTAATCGCAGGAATTATCACAGAACGCGGAATCATTCGCAATCCGAATCAAATGGCAATTGCAAAACACTTGAAACGGAAATAACAAGGATGGACAAACCTTCAACGACCTATGCCACCGTTGTCAATGGTGTAATCAAGCCAGAGATTTCTCTCGATGGTTGGGAAGGCAAACGCGTGTTGGTACGGATCGAAGATGCCGG
Source organism: bacterium (assembly GCA_003249795.1). Taxonomy (GTDB): domain Bacteria; phylum Planctomycetota; class SZUA-567; order SZUA-567; family SZUA-567; genus SZUA-567. Next base: position 1,709 of record QKHZ01000196.1, read on the forward strand.
TGGTGATGCTGTGTCATCAGGCTCTGATCATCATGATCAGGTATTTCAGCTTGTCTTCGGTCATAACCTTGCACCAATCAGCGCAAATCCTCCTGGAAAAATTCAGGAACAGATCCGTCATATCCGCACTCGAATCCAGCAGGAAGCCGGTGTTCACCTTCCGACAGTGCGGATCTCCGTCAGAAACGACATCGATCCTGATACATACACCATTTATTGTGCTGGAACGCAGATTGGGCAAGCAAAAGCATGGGCCGACCGGATGATGATTCTGGTCAATGATCCGATGGAAAAAGTTCAACTAGCCCAATTTCAGGGCCATCGGGGAAATGATCCTATCTTTAACCTCCCCTGCGTTTGGTCAATGCCGATAAGCCAGTTGCGTGCATCTCATCTGGGGTTGAAGTGTATCAATGCAGAGATGGCAATTGCCGCTCATCTTGAAGAACTGTTTCTTCGAAATATCGGCAAAGTCCTGACACTGGATCAGACAGAGGATATGCTTCGGCATTGCCCACCATTTGTTGAAGAGCTGGTAAAAGAAATGATCCCGGCCAAAATCACGCTGCGCCAGTTCCATGCATACCTGCAGGCCATTTTGGCAAAAAGAAAAAGTGTCACTGATTTATCAATAATCCTGCAAACCGCACGACAACACCAAGGCCTTTCATATGAAGAGCTTGCAATTATTTGCGCAACAAAGCTTGCCGACTTTTAAAGCACGGTAAAGAATACGCCTCAAGAGATGCGAAACAGTCTGGACGTATCTGGAGTTGTCGGTATACTGGCTTATATTCGGCTTTTTTATCCTAAAAAGGATCGGGTTATGGGGCACCTTTATTTCAGCGCTGGCCCACAAACAGGCCAAACCGTCCCGCTCAAGGGAACGCTGACGATCGGACGCAGCCCCGGAAACTTGATCTGCCTTCCTGACAGCCGCGCAAGTCGCAAACATGCTCGTATTTTTGAAAAAGGCAGTTCGTGGTGGATTGAGGACTTGGGATCAGCAAATGGCACATATATTGGCACACAACGCCTAAGCCCCAACACTCCGGCTAACCTTCCTGGAAATTCAGATGTAACGATATGCTCATCTACATTCCGAATTGTGCTGGATGAATCGGAGTCGACACTTGAAAAGACGGCTCCGCAAATGGCCGGAGTCATCACGGGGGAAGAGCAGAGCAAACCCGAAGTCAGTCTGACGATGGACGCGTCTCGCAATCTGATGGAGATTTCGGAAAGCGAAAAAAAATCGGAGAAAGGCCTGAATGACGCGATCCGGCGACTTCAGGCGATGGTGCAGGTCAGTGTTGACCTCGGCGGGGTGAGCGCAAGACACGAAATTCTTGAAAAGGTCATGGAACGGATTTTTGACGTATTCCCTGTCGCTGACCGAGCTTTTGTCCTGCTGCGCCACCCGCACACAGGAGAGATGCTGCCAGCTGCAGGCCGCAAACGCAAAGCGGAAGAATCTGCGGATGAAACATTTGCCATCAGCCGTACAATCATCAAAGCTGTCACACAAAACCGCCAGTCCATGCTCTCGTCTGATGCAATGACAGACCAGCGCTTCGGTGCACAGCAGTCGATTGCAAATTTGCAGATTCGCTCAATGATGTGTGCGCCGTTTCTGTGTAAGGATGAATTGATCGGAGTTATCAGCGTCGATTCAATGTCGTGCCTGCAGGCATTTGATGAAAATGATCTGGCAATGCTGACCGGGATTGCATCACAGGCGGCAATTGCAATCAAAAACAGTGACCTGTATGAACGCGTTGAGGAAGAAGCTGAGAAACGAACACTTCTCTCGCGTTACATGTCACCCGATATTGTCAGTGGCGTTCTCGACGGAACAGTTCCCTTGGAACTGGGCGGAAAAAAGGCGCATGGCACCGTATTTTTCTGTGATATTCTCGGATTTACGCGACTTTCAGAAACCATGGAGGCGGAAAACGTAATCGACCGTCTCAACCGCTGCTTCCAACTCACCACCAATGTTATCACAAAGCGAAAAGGCACCGTGCACAAGTTTGGTGGCGACGCGATCATGGCATTTTGGAACGTTATGTTTGACGATCCAGAACATGAAAAGAATGCCCTTTTGGCCGGTATTGACATGCAGAAAGCAATCTGGCTTTTTGACATGGAAATGCAAAAGGAAGGCAATCCACCAATTTATCTGGGTGTTGGTTGCAATACCGGCTCTTTTGCTGCCGGAAATATTGGCGGTGAAGGTGTAATGGAATACACTGTCATTGGAGACAATGTCAACCTCGCCCAACGGATTGAGTCCAAAGCCGGACGCTGGCAGGTTCTCATTTCGGAAAGTACATTCGGTACGATTCGAAGCGATATCTCTGCTGTCGCCCTTCCCCAGGTCCTGTTAAAGGGAAAGTCGCAACCCATCAACATTTATTCGATTCGCGCGGTTCGGGAATCGGACCACTGCATGCGAATGGCAATTCCGGCACGAATCCTTGACGCCAAGCGCAAGCCTGCCGGAAGCGCAATGATTGTCGGAATGGAAAATAATGAACTTCTGGTACAAACAGGAATGGATATCGACATGCAAGACTCGGCATCCCTGCGAGTCTTTACGAAAGACACGCGTGCCAATCCTGTGATGATTCTGGAATTGAACCTGCCTGAATTTTCCTCTGCGCGACACATTATCGGGATAGTTCAAAGCGTTGAAACAGAAACATTCCCGACAGAACATAAACTGGTCCATCTACGCAACCTGCAGGCATCTGACGACACGCTAACGATCCTGCAACCGGGTGGACTCCTGAATTCTGAAAAGACATGGGATCAGATGCCGCGTAACTAAAACATGTCCGTCATTACGTTATATCCCCTAATACCTGCAGATACAGTTGTTCATATTCTCGCACCATTTTTTGAAGGGAAAAACATTTCGCCCTGTCTTTACCCGATTCGGCCAACGCATGGCAGCGCTGGGGATTATCGATTAGCCGTTGGATTGCATGAGCAAGCGCCTGCGGATTTTCAGGCGGAACCAAAGCGCCACTAACGCCGTTCTGAATAATCTCAGGGATCGAATCGACATTTGATGCAATTACAGCACATCCAGATTGCATCGCCTCGACTACAACAAGGCCAAATCCCTCCCAACGCGACGGAATGACAGCGATATCAAGCGCAGGCCAAAAATTCTGCGGATCACTCTGATATCCTGCAAAAATGACAGGAACAGCCAAAGCGCGAGCAAGCGCACGCAGCTCAGCCTCGGCATTACCATATCCGGCTAAATAAAACTTCACCTGCGGATTTTCCTGCGTAACAATCGCCAACGCCTTTAAATAAATATCAAAACCTTTTTGGCGGTCAAAACGCCCCATTGCTCCTATGACACAGCTTTCATCCGCCGAGCAGATGCCAAGGGCTGCTCGAGCCTCCTGCCGGCTGACAGAAAACCGTTCAAGATCAATGCCGTTATAGATCAACTGATACAGTAAAGGGGATAATCCGGATTTTTGCTGATGAAATTTCCTAGCAGCATCAGACACGCAGGTAATTACGTGACACCAGCGCGCCGTCAAACGGTCAAGCAGAAAATGCCACCATACCGGACGCCGGTCAACAATATGACAGGTGTAAACCACAGGAATCTTCAGCGGCTGTGCAGCAAGGCGACCAATGACACCGGCATGAAACAGATGCGCATGAACAAGCTTGACATCACGCTCTTTCAGAATGCGTCGCAATGCCCACACGACACCGAGCTGGAAGCAACTCGTAGCACCTAGATCAAGCACATCGATGCCCTGTTGCTGGATTTGCTCCGCCAGAGCCCCCCTGCCGTCAAGAGCGCACACCAGAGGCAGAAATTGGGTTCTGTCAAGAGAACGTGCCAGATCCAGCACCAGTCGCTCAGCGCCACCGGGATCAAGTTCAGTAATGAGGATCAGAATCGTCGATTGCATATAAAAAATCTTACAATTGATGAAAATAAAAGGAAAGAAAATCTTGACAAAACAGTCAAACTAAATGATGATACTAGAAATTAAACGTTCCGAATTTCGTTGATAACCCCCTTTGAATTGAATTTACTTCCACCAATGCGATGACGCATGCCATGTGGTTGTGGAAACGAAATCGTCCAACTTCATTTTGATTCGATGCCATTCTGGCTGACCTCGGCTGGGGCTCTTGGGACCGAGTATTTTCATGGCGAAAACCCTTTTTCTGATTGACGGCCACGCGCTGGTGTACCGCGCCTTCTATGCGATTGAAGGGCTGACGGCTCCTGACGGTACCCCAACGGGTGCTGTGCTTGGATTTACGCGCATGGTCGGCAACTGTGTAAAAGAATATAATCCCGATTACGTGATCGCCGTTTTCGACGCACCAGGCAAAAACTTCCGCCATGAAATGTTTACTGATTATAAAGCTAACCGCAAGCCAACTCCGCCGGAACTGATTCAGCAAATCCCGACTATTCAGGAAGTTGTCAGGTTGCACGGCTATCCGGTCGTTTCTGTTTCTGGTTTCGAGGCCGATGACCTTATTGGAACACTGTCAAGGCAAGCCGAAGCTGAAGGTCTTGACGTTATCATTATTACTGGTGACAAAGACTGCGGCCAGCTCGTATCCGAACACATCCGCCTGCTTGACCCACAAAAGGGCAAACTGACAACGCTTGAGTCTTTTACTGAAAAGCGCGGCATTCGTCCGGACCAACTGCCGGAAGTGATGGGACTCTGGGGCGATACGGCGGACAATATTCCCGGCGTGCCTGGCATCGGCGAGAAACTCGGCATCGGCTTAATTCAGGAATACGGAACGCTTGACAACCTGCTTGACAATGTTGACAAAATCAAAGGCAAGCGCGGCGAAGTAATCCGTCAGAACATTGAGCAAGCGAGGCTCTCGCGCGAGCTAGCAATAATCAAAACCGATGTTGACGTCAAGCTCGACCTTAATGCAGCCCAGCGCACAGAACCAGACAACAACGGACTTATTGCTCTCTATGAAAAACTCGGCTTCAAGCAGCTTTTGCACCAGATGGGCGCCGACCAGCCTCAGAAAAAAGAGGAACGGGATTATATTCTTGTCAATGATACGCATAAATTTGAAGCATTAATTACGGCCCTGCGCCATGTCGACTGCATCGCGCTTGACACGGAAACAACCGGTCTTGACCCGATGCAGGCAGAACTGGTAGGCATCAGTCTTTCTTGGGCAGGAAAAACCGCATATTACTTGCCGTTTCTTGCGCCGCTGACCGACGCGACACTCGGCCAGAAGGAACTGGACACGATCAAGCAATTTCTGGAAGACCCCAGACTAAAAAAGGTCGGACAGAATTTAAAATACGACATCCTCGTCCTGCGCAACCACGGTATCCGTGTGCAAGGCGTGGTATTTGACACGTTGCTTGCAGCAAGCCTTCTTGACAGCGGCTCCCGTGCCAATGACCTCGACTCACTAGCGATGAGGCATCTGTCGATTCAGAAAATTCCGACATCCGACTTGATTGGAAAAGGTGCCAAGCAAATTACGATGGCGGAAGTTCCTTCAGACAAAGTCGCAGAATATGCCTGTGAAGACGCCGACGTCACGTTCAGGCTCTATCATCATTTTTCAAAGCTGATTGACGACGCAGGTCTGTCCGAAACTCTGCAGCAAACAGAAATCCCTCTCATGCTGCTGCTGGCGGACATGCAGGAAGCCGGCATCCGTACCGATACAGATCTTCTTGCCAAGCAGAGCAAAGAGTTGGGGATTTTGCTGGCTGCACTCACTGCGGAGATTCACAGCCTCGCCGGAATAGAGTTCAATATCGCAAGTCCAAAACAACTTGGCGAGGTTCTATTCGAGCGTATGAGTCTGCCATCACTCCGCAAGACCAAGACAGGCTTCAGTACCGATGAAGAAACGCTTACCGAGCTTGCATCGATGGGTTATGAGCTACCTGAGCGAGTTCTTAACTTTCGGATGTATTCGAAGTTGAAGAGTACTTATCTGGATGCCCTGCCGCTGATGGTTCACCCAAAGACCGGGCGCATCCATACAACCCTCTCGCAAACAGGAACCGCCACCGGACGCCTGTCTTCAAGCAACCCGAACCTGCAGAATATTCCTGTACGTACCCAAAATGGAAAAGCTGTGCGTGCGGCGTTTATCCCGCAGGACGGATGGAAGATGCTGGCTGCAGATTACTCGCAGATCGAGTTAAGAATGCTTGCCCACTTTTGTGAAGATGAAGTTCTGATCGGCGCATTCAAACAAGGAATGGACATTCACCGCGTCGTTGCCGCTCTGATCAATCATATCGAACCGGATGCGGTAACATCTGAGCAAAGGTCCTCAGCAAAAGCGGTTAACTTCGGGATCATCTACGGACAGACAGCGCACGGTCTTTCCCGCACAACCGGAATGAATCGAAACGAGTCGCAAATGTTTATTGACCGCTATTTCGAGCGTTTTCCGCAGGTTCTCGGTTTTATCGACCAAACCGTTGAAGCCGCAAGAGAACAAGGCTATGCAGAAACGATGCTGGGGCGCAAACGGTATATCCCTGAACTCAACAGCAACAACAAGGCTATCCGCAGTCGCGCAGAGCGTGAAGCCGTCAATACGCTGATTCAAGGCTCTGCTGCAGATTTAATAAAAATCGCCATGGTCAACCTACAAAAACGGATGCAACTGGACGCGCCGCGCAGTACAATGCTGTTACAAATCCATGACGAACTCGTTTTTGAAATGCCACTGGAAGAAATCGATGCTTTGCAGCAGATTGTACGCGATGAGATGGAACATGCCATGAACCTGCGTGTACCGCTGCTTGTCGAAATGGGAATTGGCAATAACTGGCTGGAACTGAAATGAATAAGGTCATCGGCCTGACCGGACGGCCAGCTAGCGGCAAAAGCGTGTTTGCCCGTTGTGCCGAGGAACATGGCGCGTTTGTTATCGATGTCGACAATGTTGGTCACGAAGTGTTAAAACACCCAGAAACTATCGTCCGCTTATCCGAAACATTCGGCGCAGGAATTCTGGATCAAGACGGGGGGATTGACCGACGGAAGTTAGGCGGGATTGTATTTGCGAACGCGTCAGCGCTAAAACATCTTGAGACTATTGTTCATCCACGCATGTGCAAATCTGTTTTCACAACGGCGGACGCAGCTGCGAAAACAAGCATTGTCCTGATTGATGCAGCAATCCTTGCGCATATGGAGTTGGCAGATAGATGCGACCACATCGTGGTCATTGAAGCGCCTTGGGTAATGAGAGTCGGCTTTGCCCAAAATAAGGGGTGGAATGAAGAAGAACTGAAGCGACGGGATAAATCATATCCGGCAGATCCATTTCCGGGCAATATCCCGATAACTACAATTATAAATGATCAAACAGAATATGAACTCGAAACAAAGGCAATCAACTTCATAGAAGGAATGAAACATGGCACAACAAGATGACGGACAGGAAAAGAAAACCCGCGTGACCCGCAAAAAGGTAATGCGCAAGAAAACGACACGCAGATCAGTTTCTCCGGAAAAAGAATCCGACGCAACCGATGCTCCTTCAACCGAAAACTCTGACGAAGAGACCCTGTTTGATGCAGCACCGTCAATCGTTGCCAGCGACGATATTGCTCCGCTACCTGAACCGCATATGGTCAATGATGACAAAGTTCTTTCCGAGCGAGATGCGCCGGAACAACATGAAAAAGCAGCCGTCAAGCAGACTCCGTCGCAAGCCTCGTCACGAGAAGAACGAGTAGCCAATACCTATGAAGAAGTAAAGCGGGGCACACTTCATATTACTGAATTGAAAAACATGACCGTCACCGAGCTGCGCAACATGGCTAAAAACGAGCGCATCGACGGCACCGCTGGCATGGCAAAGCGCGACTTGATCTTCGCACTCATCAAAAGCCGCGTGAAAAAGAACGGAATGCTCTACGGAGAAGGGTGTCTTGAAATTCTGCCGGATGGCTACGGCTTCCTGCGCAGCCCGAATTTCAATTACCTGCCCTGCCCTGACGATATTTATATTTCACCGAGCCAAATTCGCCGCTTTGGTATGCGCACGGGGCTTACTGTTGCCGGTCAGATCCGCCCGCCGAAAGACGGTGAAAACTACTTTG
>QKHZ01000077.1 GCA_003249795.1 bacterium
GCCTCAACAAGCCGAAAAGGAATCAGAAACAAAAACTTCGCCCCAAATAACCGAACCCATCGGTCAAGTAATATCGTAACCGTCTTGTCGAAAACATCGGCAAGCGAAACGCATTTAACCCGATTACCAGATCCGTCATTCATCACTTTTCCTAAAAATCATTCAATGCCTACTCACTGTAGTAATTTTCCTTTTTGCGTCAAGAAACTAACAACATAAAGTAGCGCATTTCTATTGCGATAAATTCTGGAAATTCCTACAATCGATACTGCTGGTTGTGCGTTGACAGGAGGACGATATTACAGGATGGATATCCCTGAAGAAAAATCATTTATCCGGAACTCACTCATCGGAATCGGACTCGCGTTCTTAATGTTAGTACCCATTTCCCTTTCAATCCTCATGGCGATCCTGCACATAAAAATCCCGGCGTTCGATCGTATTTTCTTCTTTCTCGTGAAAATTACAGGATGGATCTCAATCACAGGGATCATATGGATCATCATCCAAACCGTACGCGGTGTGCGAATCTTTTTTTTCAACAACCACCACAGCCGGGGCTTTTCATTAATTTTTGCTCTGGATATCCTTCTCTCCATCCTGATCTGCTGGGCAGTTTACAGCAACTCGGACAAACTCTATCAAAAAAGCTACAAAATCATGCAAGACACCTTCCAAGAAACAAAAGAATAACCAGACGCACAATTCAGCAAACAAGCCGGAACGCATCACTGCGCTCCGGCTTTTCGTCATTCTGATTATTCAGATTCCGTTTTCATTCCAGCGTTGATTACGGCCTGTCGTGCGGATCATGAGGATCGCGTGGGTCACGCGGGTCGTGATGGCGCGGTTCCCAGTGTCCAGGCTTTTGCCGATAGACTTTTTTGCCGTCCAGCTGCTTGATGATCTCGAACAACGGCTTGACCCAAACAGTCGATGATGAGGGTGGCTTCTCCCAGTGCCCTGCGACCCACACATACTTGGTACCAGTCCACACCCAATATCCGTCAACCCACACATACTCCGGTCCCGGTTGAATTGTCCGGCGCTCCTTAATCAGCGGAGGCGGCGCCTTCTGAATATAAACAATCGAAACGTTTCCATCTTGCGTTACAACTGTTGTTGTGTTCGCATCCGCTTCGGCTGCTGCCTGAGCAGCCGCCTGAGCCTCAGCAATCGCTCTGGCCCTCTCCAGATCTTTCTTTTTTAACTCGGCAAGCCGCGCTTCTTTTTCCAACGCATCATTCTTCTTGCGCAATGCCTCGACCTGCTCCTGCATCTGACGGATCTGGTCGCGGATCGCATCGGCTTCCGCCTTTTGCTTCCGGGCGGCCTGATCGCGCTCGAGTTGATCGATCTGTGCCTGCAGACGTTCGCGCTCCCGCTGCAATTCATTCATATCGGGATTCGACGACGTTGCCGAACTTGTCGTTGGTGGCGCCTCTGTACAACCACAAGCCATCCCCAAAAAAACTGCTGTTAAAACTGATTTTATCGTCATGATTTTCTCCCCTGAACTTGGGTCTCACGCAAAACCACTTCCCTGACTGCCGCTTGCGCCTGCCTACATCATACCCGCAAGGATCCGCCGCGTCAGCCCCTGAATTCATCTTCCGAATCAATTGTCACTTTTTTCCGACCGGCCTTCTGTTCTGCACAAGGGATGTGCAAGTGCTGCAGATAAAGTAACACAAAATTTAAAAGAGCGTTTCAAATAATCACTTTAATATATCATAACACATAACAACCCGTTGAAAAAAATACGTTACAACCACAAAAAAACGAGCCCCACGATTGAAGGCTCGTCATATAAATCATAATGGAAAATTGAGAACAAGCCTTACATCTTCGTTAAAATCTCTTCGATCTTCGCCCGCATCTGATCACGCAACTCTGCTGTGTTGGCCTCAAGATTCAGCCGCAGCATCGGCTCGGTATTTGAAGGACGCAGATTGCACCACCAATCCGCATGCTCCACGGTAAGACCATCAAGCCGGAAAACCTTTTCAGCCCCTTCGCCGAATGTGGTTTCAACCGTCTTCATCGCCTCGTCTTTGTCTTTGACCTCAAAGTTCAGCTCACCGGTAGCGAAATACTTTTTATACGGCGCTGCCAGCTCGGAGAGTTTTTTGCCGGTCTTGCTCATGAGTGTGAGTACCGCCAGCATCGCCATTTCGGCGTTATCAGTGAAATGAATATCTCGGAAATAGAAATGCCCGGACAACTCGCCGGCAAAGATCGCGTTATGCTCACGCATTGCAGCTTTGATAAACGAATGTCCGACCCGGCTCATCACCGGCTTTCCGCCAAGGCGCGCGATTTCCTCAGCCGTAACCTTGCTGCTGCGCAGGTCATACAGGATCGTCGCCCCCGGCTCGCGGTCAAGCATCTCACCTGCCAGCATCGCCGTCACAACATCACACGGGATAATCGCTCCGGTTTCATCCACCATCATGCTGCGGTCACCGTCACCGTCATAGGCAACACCGATATCAGCCTTTGTCTGCACAACCTTTTCCTGCAAGTCCTCCATATTTTCAGGCTCAAGAGGATTGGCTTCGTGATTGGGAAAGGTGCCGTCCGGCTCAAAGTACATTGAAATCAACTCGCACGGCAGCTTTTCAAACAGCTTCGGCAAAAACGCCCCCATCACGCCGTTACCGGCATCGACAACCACCGACAGGGACTCGACCTGATCAGCAAACTTCATCAGCTGAGCGATGTACTCGGGATGGATATCTTTTTCTGTGACAGTACCTTGCGCTTTTGCAGCCGATAGCGCACCACCACACGCCAGCTTCTCAATCTCCGCAATCCCGGAGTCATACGCAACCGGAATCGCGTCCTCTCGACACCACTTGCATCCGTTATATGCGACCGGATTGTGACTGGCTGTGATCTGCACACCAGCATCAGCTTTGTAAAAAGCGGTGGCATAATAGACCATCGGCGTCGACGCCATGCCGATATCAATCACGTTAGCACCGGCGTCTGTCAGCCCCTTGATCATCGCCTGCGAAAGCGCAACGCCACTTTCGCGCATATCGCGGCCAACAACAACAGTCTTGGCCTTCAGGACAGACACTGCTGCCATGCCGATTTTTGTAAACAGATCTTCATTGATCTGGTCGGGATATGTCCCCCGCACGTCATATGCTTTAAAAACGCCAGCCATAGGCGCAAACTCCTTTTCTATCGCAACACGCCAGATTCTGTCAGCAGCTTTGCACGCCATCCTGACAATTATCGGACGCAACATGATTGCGGGGAATTGTACGGTCCATTTTCCGACTTGGCAAGGAAAAATAACGGGGATCCCGCAGCTACCCCAAGAAAGATCATTCAATACGAATACTGCAACACAAAGCATAACAACCTGTTGCGAAGTTTTGTAAAAAGCGCTACGATACCCGTCAACTTCACGTGACTGGTAATGAAACAGCTCGGGCATTGGGCCGCTGCCGCAGGATTATTGTGCTGTTCTGACAATGAATGCTGCAGGTTTCATGGCCTGAATGTACGGATAACTGAACCCAAAAACCTCATCATTCTGGAGACTATAATGATGTTTCGCCTTGCACAAGCGCTCTGCATAACAATTCTTTATCTCACTTTATCAGCAACAGGTTACACACAAGAACCGCAACCGATACCAGCCGACACGACTCCGGCGGCCGCAGTTAGCGCAAGCAACCTTCCCGATTACAGTGGCGGAATTGCTAACCGTGACGAGGTTCTAAAATCCGCACACGAGGTTACTGCCGAAAAATATCCCGATGCCGACGAAGTACTCCTGAGCGAGGAAACACGGATACGTTACGAGGAAGACGGATGCTATACTCAGTGGCAGGAAGACTTTATAAAAATTCTTAACGAAAAATCCCGACGCAGTTACCAGACGCTGTCCAGCTACTTTTCCCTTCCCTATCAGAATGAGGAAGACTGCAAGATCCCGCTGGTCGAAGTGATCCGCCCGGACGGCACGGTGGTCAAGGTCGATGTGGAAAAACAAAGCCGAGTCATGGTCGACCGCTCCCAGATGGGCGCCAATATTTACAACCCGAATGACCGCATCCGCCAAGTAGCACTCTCAGAGGTAAACGTCGGCGACGTCATCCACTTTGTCATGTACGACCGCACGGTGGTACCGCGGATGAAGGGCAACTTCTCCGACATGAACATGTTTGAAGACACCCGCCCGATCCTGCACGCGGCAGTGGTCATCAACTCGCCAAAGGGAAACCCGCTACGCAGCATTGCCCTGAAAAATGAAGTCCCCGGCACGGTTACATATAATAAAGAGGAAAAAGGCGACCGAATCATCCACTCGTGGACAGCCAGCAACATCGCCCAGATCTTCCCCGAGCCCGACATGCCGCCAGCGTACACACAGGTACAGCGGCTTCTAGTCAGCACCGCCGCCGACTGGCAGACGGTTTCAAAATGGTACTGGAAACTGTGCCTGCCGCATCTGGACGCGGTCAAGGATGAGATGAAAGCCAAAGTCGCCGAACTCACCAAGGGCGTCACCGACCGCCGCAAGCAAATCGAAGCGATCTTCCAGTTTGTCTCCCAAGATATCCGCTACATGGGCATCACCACAGAAGACACCGCACCTGGGTACGAACCGCATAACGTCTGCGACACCTTTTCCCAGAAACACGGCGTCTGTCGCGACAAAGCGGCGCTGCTGGTAGCGATGCTGCGCCTTGGAGGGATGGACGCATATCCGGTGCTGATCCACACGAGTGCGAAAAAAGACACAGAAGTGCCGCAACCGTACTTCAACCACGCCATCAGTGCCGTCAAAGAACCCGACGGCAGCTTTCTTCTGATGGACTCAACTGACGAAAGTACAAAGCAGTTACTGCCCGGTTACCTTGACGACTGCAGCTATCTGGTCGCCACCCCAGAAGGCGAGCCGCTACGGACATCCGCCACGGTTCCGGCAACCGAAAACATGATGAATATCCAGACCAGTGGCAGCGTCGACAGCGCCGGAACGCTACTGGCAGAAAGCACGCTGGTCTTTAACGGGATCAATGACAATGTCTACCGCGGTTACTTCGCGCGGATCAAACCGGATGAACGCAAGCGGTTCTTCGAAGGAATCCTGAAAAACGCCATCCCCGGCGCGAAGCTCACAGAATACGCGCTTCTGCCGGAAAACATGCAGGACATGTCACAGACACTTACCTTGAAGATGCAGTACAAAGCCGACAACCTTCCGGTAACCGGTAAAGACGTCGCTATGCTGCCGCTTCCGGCGCTCGGGATGCGCATCGGTCTCGGCGGACGGGGACTCGGCTGGGTCAACTACCTTCTGGACAAGGCGCATCTGCAGAAGAGGCGCTTTCCGTTCCGGATCGATACCGCATGCGGGGTGAAGGAGTCGATCAGCCTGAAACTGGACGACTCACTCAAGCAGGCGATGGCGATGCCGAGTGCGGCGACTGTCGACAACGACAAGTTTGTCTGGAAAAAGTCGATGGGGCTTGTCGGCGGGCTTCTGCAATGCGATATCGACTTCAGTTTGAAAAAGGTCGAATACACCACAGACGAATATCTTGAGATGAAAAAGCTGCTGCAGACAGTCGAGATCGACCAGAAAAAGATGCCGCTTCTGGCATACTCTGCAAAACCCGAAAAAGAACCGGAGCAGACCAACGCCGACGCAACCGTTCTCAGTGAGAAGGTTCAATATGAATTAAAGAGCGCAACCGAGTGGACAGAAACGCGCGCGCTCAAACGTCAGATTCTAACCTATGCAGGCAAGAAACGCTTTGCAGAGCTGAAGGTCAACTATAATCCCGTGTGGGAGACGGTGAAGCTGGAAGACGTCAAAGTCACGTCACCCGACGGCAAAGTCGCGACAATCTCGGAAAAAGAAATCAATCTGATGGACGCGGCGTGGGTCGGCTCAGCCCCGCGCTATCCGGCGGCAAAGACATTTGTCGCAAGCTTCCCCGCGGTCGACGTCGGCAGTATTATTGACTACACGCTCGTGCGCGAGTGCAAGGACCGCCCGTTCTTCGCCTGTCAGGAGACGTTCCAGTACACAGAACCGCTCATGGGCAAAGAGGTTGTCATCATCGCACCGGACAACATCCCGCTGAAGCCGACGCGCACCGGCCCCGACGTTCTTGAGTCATACCGCACAGAAGAGGACGGCGTGGTCAAGCTGCGCTGGGTCGCACGACTGCAGCCGGCGATTGAAGCCGAAGACTTTTTGCCGCCGTGGTGGTCAATCGCCCCGACGATCTCCGTGTCATCCGGTAATTACTCTCAGTATTCAGAACAACTTTACAAAGCATTCATTCAAGCGACAGAAGAGCAGGCCAAGACAGCAGAAAAAGCCAAAGAGCTGATTGCTCCGATCCTGCAGAATGCCCAAGAGTCGCGTGACAAGGCAATAAAAGAAAATCAAGAGATGGAAAAAGGCTTGCAGCCCCTGCGCGAAGAAATCAGAAAAGGGATATACGGTACACTCCGTGATTATGTCGTCAAAAATATTCGTCTGTCTGGCCCCAGTCTGACAGATGCGCCGTTGTCTGTCATTACTCCTGCCGATGTGACACTCACCGAAGGCTATGGCAACGCCACTGACCGCGCCATTATTTTATACACGATGCTGAGAGCCGCGGGATATAACCCCGATTTCGCCTTACCAACAGTCGCGCCACGTGTACAGGAGTTGCAGGAGCTTGTCAATGCAAGCCCGAATCCGGACTGGTTCGGTGACCTACTTATCAAGTTACCCTTGAACAATCAATCCTTCCCGCAGACGGAAGCAATCTATTTGGGGGATACCAATGAATATGACAAGCTTGGAGTCACCCGTTCAGAAGGCCGTCTGGTGCTGAACGTTTCTTCAGGGATACCGAACCAACAGCCTGATTTACATGGGCAAGAAACGAACAAACTCACGCCGATTACAGTCAAACCGCGGTTTGAAAACAAGATCAACCGGTATGTTACCGTCAACCTGAACAAAGACGGAAGCGCGGAAGTGTATGGCAAGCTCGAAGTCTACGGCGCCTCCTACGGCGTCTATCACCGCCAGTACGCCGAGATGACGCCGGAAGAACGAAGCCGTGAATTGCAGCGGCTGGTCACCGGCATCTCACAGGGAGCTGAACCCATCAGTAAACTCGAAGACGACTTCCGCGGATACCCCGGCATCATCACCTACAAAGCCAAGGTCGACCGCCTCGCTGTGCGCGACGGCAACTTCCTCTATATGGAACTGCCCGAGTCGCTGTCGGGTGCGCTGACACTGCGCAGTGAAACCCGTAAGCGCCCGCTCTACTGGTCGGCGCCGCTGCAGGAGCGTCTTGTCTGCGCGGTCGTTCTGCCCGACGGCATGGACACACCCTCGATCCTGCCCAAGCGGCACAGCTGGCAGCTTCCTTCCGGAACCGGCAGCATCAGCCTGAATGCGTTTTTACTGCCGCACCCGGACAGCCGCTATCTGCCGCTGCGCTCCTTGCCGGGTAACCCGCTTGAAAAACAGGGATCGGCCAAAGTCCTGATCTATGACAACCAGATCGACCGGCAGGCAGGTGTGATCCCGACAGGCCTGTACTCCGATCTTCTGCAAACCGGACGTGAGATTGCGCACCCCTCTGCGCGGGTAATCCTGCTGCATGCAGCACAGCCAGTCGCAACACCATCCGAGGCCGCGCAGACAAAAACGGCAACAACACAAGAGACGGAAAAGAAAAACGAAACTGCAGAAAAGCCGTAATCCGGCCGAAATACAAGTGACGCAATTTTAAGCAGCACGCCATTCACAACAGGAAACGGCATTTGCAGAACACGACTGAAAGACAACCGGAAGAAGTGGCACAGACAAAAGGCTCCTCACTCGGATGGCTTCGTACATACGGGCCTGACCTTGCCTGCGTTCTGACCTTCTTTGCTTTTGGATTTCTGTGGCAGATGAGCATTCTGGCGTGGCAGCCGGATTATCTTGGCCTGTACGAAGACGCCGCCCGCTACGTCGCTACCGCCGTAGCGCAAGACCACCCCGACGCATTCAGATATGACAGCGTCGTCCGTTGCGCTCGTTCTCTATCCGAGCTTCCGGTCATGATGTTCAGCCTTATCCGCATCGCCCAGCGCATCACAGGCGATTACGGCAGCGCGATGGTCTCACTTCTCGGCGTCCACGTCGGCGTGATGATGAGCGGGTTTTATCTGCTCGGCCGCGTCCTGTTCCGCTCCCGCTTCTGGGCAATCGTTCTGGCGGTTCTGAACCTTGCGCCGGTTGAGGCGGGATTCGGAACGTACTGGGGAATTACAAACTATCCCCTGCCCCGCATCACATTCGCGGCGCTATTACCGTATGTCTGGGCGATGGCTCTGACAAAACCGCGCTCAAGCAGAATGCAACTGGCAGTCATCCTGTCCCTGTTTATTCTTGTCTTTGCGCATCCGATCAACGGCCTGCCCGCTGCATTTGCCATCTGGTTCGGATTCTGGGCAACGCTTTGGACACGCGATACGGAACCTGATCGCCTGCAACAACCGACACCGTCTGCGAGCAAGACCAGACAGATCATCAAAATCCTTGCTCTCGGCGGAGTTTTTCTCGTCGGCTCGCTCTGGATGATGAAACCGCTTCTGCAACAGGCGCTGATCAAGCAGACCGATGTTGTTCAGGACGCCGGTGTCTACGGGCTCATGGGCACATACGGTGTCGGCAACGGCCGATGGCTTGAGTTTCCGCTTGCAATGGTTCAAACAGGAACGGTCTTCGTCTTTCTGAGCGCAGTAGCCGGATGGGTAATCCTCTGGAGAAAAAACCGCCTGCTCGCAAAAACGATCCTGTTCTGGGTGGCAGGACTCGTCTTCACATCATGGTGCATTCCGCTTCTGATCAAGCTGGCACTCGACCAGAAGAGCATGGTCTCGTTTCATCTTGAACTGATGCGCGCAATCCGGCAACTGATCGGCATCGCCATCCTGCTGAGTGTGTGGGGACTGGCTATGCTTGACAGACAAAAACATGCGCGCCGCTATGTGCAAACCGCGCTGCTGTTACTCGCCGTCTGGTTCTGCGCCAATGACGGCGGCAAGCTCTTCGGCCTACCACTAAAATCAAAACGACAACTGCAAAACTATAGCGCCATCGCACAAGGCCTTGCCCCACGCCGCGAGCTGATTCGGGCACTGCGGACACAAACGCCGACAGACGCCCTCGTGCTTCCGTTTGAGTTCGACCCGATGCTGATCCGGTATGGCGCAATCCGGCCGGTAGCGTATTCCGAGCGCGATTCACTACTGCTGGCTGTTTCCGGACGCGATGTTCTGCTCTGGCAGAAAAATAATATCGAAGCCGAAAAAGAAATCAAAGCCATGCCTTGGTCTGATGAAAAAATGAAACGCATCTGTAACTGGGCACGCGAGTTACATGCCGATTACGTTGTTTTTTCCGCACCCGAAGCAGTCGAAAACGAAGGATTTACGAAAATATGGAAAAATGACGACTATCAGATCTTCCATGTCACCCCCACGAAATAAAAACGCAAAAAACCAAGGGACAAGAAGTTACAACTTCCACAGTCGGGAATAACATCCTGAACGCAACAGTCAACTCCACCCACGTTTACGGCTCCTGTATTTTGAGATTTACCGCGTC
This sequence comes from bacterium, assembly GCA_003249795.1. Lineage (GTDB taxonomy): Bacteria > Planctomycetota > SZUA-567 > SZUA-567 > SZUA-567 > SZUA-567. The sequence continues at coordinate 9,644 of QKHZ01000077.1, forward strand.
CCCAATCATTTTTTCCGATATAAGTTGATTTTTACTATCATTTATCATTCAAATAAATATACTGTCAAATCGTTGGTGAATGTCCGATAAGATTATAAATGTGATTTACTCAAAAATATATGTTGCACTTTCCGGCCATTTTTTGACAAAATAAAGTTGGAGCGTTGTAA
>QKHZ01000121.1 GCA_003249795.1 bacterium
GGAATCTGCGGTTCAGATATATACTTTTTCGAATCAGGCCACTGCGGACCGGACCCACTCCCTCTGCCCATCGTTCTTGGGCATGAATGCGCCGGCACGGTAGTCGAGGTGGGCAAGAATGTCACGCATGTTAAGCCAGGTGACAAAGTCTGTCTGGAACCAGGTGCTACATGCGGGAAGTGTGAGTTTTGCAGAACCGGGCGTTACAACTTGTGCCCGAACGTGGAGTTTATGGCGGCGCCCCCGAACTACAGAGGATGTCTGAAAAACTATGTGGTACATCCCGGTAGCTTGGTGTTTAAACTCCAGGGCGATATGGATACGGTAGACGGTGCAATGATTGAACCGCTTTCGGTTGGGTTTCACGCTGCAAAAACGGGCGGCGCGGCGCTAGGCAAGTCGGTCGTGATTCTTGGTGCGGGTTGTATCGGCATGATGACGCTGATGGCATGCAAAGCGTTGGGAGTGACGGATATCACGGTTGTTGATCTTTATGACAAGCGTCTCGATCTCGCAAAGCAGCACGGTGCGAAAAACGTTGTTAATGCGTCCAAAGAGGATACGGTTGCGGTATGCGGTGAGTACACGGCCGGCGGCGCGGATATTGTATTTGAAACGGCCGGCTCCATCACTACCACAAAACAGACGGGCGCGTTGGTAAAGCCCGGCGGCGTGATTACGCTCGTTGGCAACACGCACGGCGATGTTCCGTACGATTTCTTTGAGATCATGAACAAGGAGATCACGGTCAAATGCGTATTCCGGTACCGGCATATTTTCCCGATTGCGATTGAAGCGGTTGCCTCGCACATGGTTAATCCCAAAGCGATCATTACGAACGAGTTTACATTTGAAGAAACGCAGCAGGCGTTTATGAGCTCTATTAGAGATAAAAAAGACATCATCAAGGCAATTGTTAAGTTCAAATAGCTTGCCTGAGTGGAAAGGAATAAATTAATGGCATTAGCAAAACTTTCAGATCTTTTGGAAGACGCGCAGAAGAACCGATATTCGGTGGGGATGTTCGTCATGTTTAATCTGGAAATGCTGCACGGATTGATATCGGCAGCAAAAGAAACGAATTCACCGATTATTATTGCATACGGTGAAATGGCGGAAGAACAGACATCGATACGCCACTTCAGCAAGACGGTACTGAGCATGATAGAAGAAGCCAAAGTTCCTATCGGTTTACACTGGGACCATGCGTCTTCGCTAGAAGTGGCCCAGCTTGCAGTGGATTCCGGATTTACGTCGGTCATGATTGACGCATCTGCGCATCCGATCAACAAGAACATAGAGATCACACGTAGCGTGGTAGATCTTTGCAAACCACTGGGCATTACGGTGGAAGGCGAGCTCGGCTGCGTCGGTCAGGGGGCGGATTATGATCCTGACGATTACCATTATACAAATCCCGATGAAGCAAAGTTTTTCGTTGAGCAGACGCAGATAGACGCGCTTGCGGTGGCAATCGGGAACTCGCATGGCGTGTATCCGTGTAAACCGAAGATCAATTTCGATGTTCTGGAGCAAATTCGGAGCAACGTTGATGTACCGCTGGTATTGCACGGCGCGTCGGGAATTCCAAAAGAGGACATCAAAAAGTCCATTGAGTGCGGAATTACGAAGATAAATATTTTCACGGATATTTGCCTTGAGGCAATGGAGAGAATCAAAAAAACGGTTCAAAAAGACAAAGTTTCGCTGGAAATGATTGAGGAAGACGTGATTCAGGGAGTAAAGGCAAAAACAATTGAAAAAATCATGCTGTTTGGTAGCAACGACCGGAGCAAGTGAGGTGAAGGATATGCCTAAGCGTGATGTGCTGTGCATCGGGATTGCGTGTGTCGATGTGTTGATCAAAGGCGCGGATTTGACGGCATCGTTTGAAAATGAGTCAATACATGCGGATTCTGTCACGATGGCTGTCGGTGGAGACGCGGCCAATGAGGCGATCGTTTTGTCCAACCTTGGGCATGATACCCAGTTGATGTGTGGGATCGGCTCGGACGGAGTCGGCCGGTTTATCCGCGAGTATGTAGAAAAAAGTGGCGTTGATATGAAGAGCTCAATCGAGAAGCAGGATGGTGAATCTGCGATCAACCTGATCATTGTGCATTCGGACGGCCAGAGAAATTTTATTAACAGCGGCGTCCCGGAAGCGGCTTGCTTTTCGCCTGACATCAGCAGTATCAAGGACGTACGCGTGGTTTCTATGGGAAGCCTGTTTCTGCCGCCGTTCCATAACCCGGATATTTGCCTGAAGACGGCGCGGGCGGCGAAGGAAGAAGGAGCGATTCTTTGCGCCGATGTGATTGTATTACCGGACAGCAGATTGTCGCAGATCGGTGATGCGCTATCGTATGTCGACTATATATTTCCGAATCAGGAAGAAGCGCAGATGCTGACTGGGGAAACAATTCTTGAAGAGATTGCAGATGTGTTTTTAAATTATGGCGTGAAGAACGTGATAATAAAAACCGGTAAAGACGGCTGCTATGTGAAAAATGCGGATAAAGGGGCACACGTTTCCACGTATGCCGTTCCGATCATGATCGACACGTCTGGTGC
>QKHZ01000273.1 GCA_003249795.1 bacterium
ATTTTTCTTTAGCGCATTCCTTCATGGAATCTTCTGTGAAGAGTGGTTTATTATTCTGGATAATTTTTCCGATATCTGCAAAGCATATCAGGATATTGGGCGTGATTACGAACTCCCAATATATGCAATAATATATAAAGATGTTTTTTTCTGGGAACAAATTTACCGGATTCTTGTGTTTTTCTTTTATTTCGGTGGTGGTTATTTCCTTTATCGAACGCTAAAATTCATTACGGCCATCGACCCGAAATCCCGTTTTTTTCTGACTGCATTCTTTCTGGTTTGGCCAATCCATTACGGTCGTTTCCGGATAACAGAATGGCCATACACTCTCGGATATTTCTTCTTTTTTCTTGGAAGCTTTTTGGCTGTCCACCATGCTGTTCGAGGCGGCTGGGGATTGCGAATTTGCGCCATATTCACACTTTTTCTCTCATTTTGCGCCGGATCAACCGTCGTTTTTTATTTAGCAACGTTCCTGCTTACCCTCTATGCTATGCCATCGCAAAAGAAAGGCATTACCGACTGGTTGAAGCTGGGGATACAGCGTATCGATTTCGCGCTGTTGCCAATCATGTTTTTCACTCTCAAGTCAGTTTATTTCCCCTGCCGACCAGGAGCAAATGACTACAATCCCAGCTTTCGGGAAGTATTGCTATTGCCGCTATCTTTTTGCGATGCGGCAAGTGTTATTTGGTCCGAGATTTTCCATGAGGCATTCTATAATCTCAAATGGTTAACCTATCCGCTTTCATTTTTATTGATCAGTGTGATTACGCTGCTGTTACGCCATTCCATCACACGGTTACCAGATTCTCATTCTCCCGCAAAACTTGGACGATTTATTCTTCTTGGTTTTGGACTACTGTTTCTTGGGTTATCAACATACTTTCTAGTAAGCCGCAGAATTTCGTCTCAGATTGGAAGTAGCCAGAACCTGCTTCTTGCAAATGTCGGCCTTGCTTTTATCTTGCACTATTCTCTTCAATGGTGCATAAAGGCGATGAACTTAAGCAAGCGACTTGCCCTTATCGTTTATGCCGTAATCCTGACGGCATTTGTCGCAACAAACCTAAGAACATCATATATTATGCAACTTGACTGGTATCGGACAACCGCTGTTGTTCAGACAATCCAGTTACATCCGGAATATCTGTCTGGCGAGGTGTCCCTGATTGAAGACCACACAAACCGCCTGTTCCTGCCGGAAGACACAGCTGATCCCAGAAAATTCGAATCATCAAGCCTAGGCGGCCACCTGACACTCGCGTTTTCTGATCAATATACGTTTATAACGAAAAATCCCGAATCAAAGATATCGTTTATTCAGATTAAACCAGCAAAAGCCTCGGCCTCATCCACGGCACCCGCAGAAACGACTGTGAACACGACAATGATCATCCGCCCCGGATCGTTTTATCATGAACTTGGATTTTTCCATTTATTGATTTTGCGTTTCGACGAGTCGTTCAGGCCTGAGCATTTTCAAGAGAAGATTCAGCGACTGGTTTCGGTGCAGCTTCAGAAATGACGTATGCAAAACAGTGGGAACCTTACAGCTAGTTTCCGAATCTTTTCATCAGAAGCATATTATCAAGTCGCACGTTTTTTAAAACGCCAAGAATCATTCCAGCTGCCCCTCCCCGAAAATAAGGGTTTTTTAACCGGCAAAGTGAGTTGAGAAACTGATCCGATAATGCCAGATTCAAGGCCTCTCGGATCTGCGAAGCCGTACATCCGCAATCAATCACGTTACGCGCACGCACACGCCCTTCCTGACGCGAGCCGATATTCACAACCGGCAATCGGAAAGACGCCGCCTCCAAAATCCCGCTGGAAGAATTACCCACCATCGCCCGTGCGTGTGACATCATACTGAAATAACCTTGCTGGCCAAAGGTCTCGACCGCAAATGTATTTTTGCGTTTTTTTATAAAGGTCTGGATAGCGGCGCGGATCGTCAGGCCACCGGGATCAGCATTTGGCATCGTAAAGACCATCGGCTCCTTGAAAGCCGACAATGCCTGCAAAAAAGATTTCATCTGTCGCCCAGCCTGATCGGGTTCTTGTGTCGCCGGGTGATAGGTGATTAACAGTGGCGGCTTATCCAATTTCAGTGAAAACTTTTTTTGCAGTTCTTCGGTTGTCAGCAGCTTCACATCTCCAAGCGTATCCAGCGACAGCGCTCCGCAGACATGAACTCGCCACGCAGCCTCACCCATCTGCTGAACCCTGCTCCCATATTCAGGAGTGGAAACAAAATGAAGATGACTGAGCTTTGTCAGTGAGTGCCTGAACTGCTCATCCAGCGCCCCATACGTCAGTTCTCCTCCGTGCAGATGCGCAAGAGGAATCCGCAACGGAACAGCCGCAACCGCCGCCGCATGCATCTCGAAGCGGTCTCCAAGAACAACAAGGATATCCGGCTTGTATTTTGTAAGCGCATCGACAAAGCCTGCCGTCGTCTTTGCCATCGCCTTTCCCATTGCCTGCGGCGAATCATCTTTCCCAAGGCATGGAATTCTGGCCGTGACCGGAAAACCCGCAGCTTTGATGTTGCGGACAGTCATGCCATGCTGAGCAGACAAATGCATTCCCGTGACATACAGCTGAAGTTGCAATTGCTTCTCTGCCTGAATCGCCTTGAGCATCGGCAGGTAGATTCCAAAATCAGACCGTGCACCGGTAACGACGCCAATCGTCCTCATCGCACCATATCCTGATGAAAAACCTGCCCCTCACACATCGCAACAACAAGCGTTTTACCTAGCAGCGCATCAAACATTGACGGCGGCAATCCATCTCCCGGCCTGCGGAGTAACAGATCGTTTTCCGTTAAGACCGCCCCCACAGGCAAATCGCGCGCTGCGACCAGACTGCGGCGTGCTGCGCGAATCGTATCCATTTCACTATCAGACGGTTTCTTGACGCCGTCTCCCAGCGCCATTTCAACCATACGGATGCCTCTGACAAGCGAAGCCAATTCATCAGGCTCAATCGAACTGGACTGATCCGGCCCCGGAAGAGTTTTATCCAGCGTGATGTGTTTTTCAATCATCACCGCACCAAGCGCAACCGCAGCCAAACAAACTTCCTGACCCGGCGTATGGTCAGAGTATCCGACCGGCACGAAAAACTCCCGCCGCATCGTCTGCATCGCACGCAGATTCGCGTTGGCTGGATCAGCCGGATAATTACTGACACATTGCAGAAGACAGATATCCTCACAGCCGGCGTCGCGCAATGCTCCGACGGCCATCGCAACTTCATCCAGCGTCGACATCCCGGTCGAGAGCAGAACCGGCTTTCCCTTTTTCGCAACATGGCGAAGCAGAGGAAGGTTTGTTACTTCTCCTGAAGACAATTTATACGCAGACATCTGAAGAGTCTGCAGCATATCGGCACTGGATTCATCAAAGGGAGTCGACAGAAACATAATGCCGCGCCCGCGGCAATGATCTGCAATCACAGCATGATCGTGTTCTGAAAGTTCCAGCTTCTTCAGCATATCATACTGCGACTCGTCGGCGTTGGTCGTGACTTTCTGATATGACGCCTTCTGGGCGGACCGGGTTACGATGCGATCCGCACGGAATGTCTGAAACTTGACGGCATCCGCTTTCGCTGCAACGGCTACATCAACAAGAGCCAGAGCCTGATCCAGATCACCGTTATGATTCACACCCGCCTCGGCAATTACAAAGCACGGCGCATTCTCACCGCACCACTGATCCCCGATCCGGAAGAGGAAGCCGTTATCATTTTCCAAGAGAAATCCCTCGCTCCATAAGGTCGGCAACTTCAACCAGCCACAATCACCAAGCCGTCCACCCGCCATCGACAACCAGATTCTGACCTGTCACATATGCAGACAGATCACTGATCAAATATGCCAAAGCACCTTTAAAGTCTTCTTCCTTCGCCATACGCTTCAGCGGCGTGCGCTCATTATACCGTGAAAAGAACGGCTCCGGCTGAGCGCGCTCAATTCCGCCTGGAGTAATCGCGTTCACACGAATGTCCGGCGCAAACGTTGTCGAAAGATAGCGCGTCAACTGCAACAAGCCAGCTTTGCTTGCTCCGTACGCAGCAGGATTTGCCATTTTCGTCTGTTCATACAAACTCCACTGCGGCGCAACGACACCGTAAATGGAGGAGATGTTCACGATCACACCGTGGCCCGATTTTTTCAGTGCCGGCGCAAGCATCTGCGACAGAAGAAACGGCGTCGTCAGATTCAGATCCATCGCCTTGCGCCACGCATCTGTTGACTGCTCTTCAAACGGAACCGCCCAACCCGAGAGCTTGCTTGTACCGACAAAGGCAGCATTGTTTACAAGTCCATCAAGCCGTTCAAAACGATCCAAAACAGTCTGGCACAATCCCTGAACCGATTGATCATCCGACAGGTCTAACGCAAGCCCTTCAGCCTTTACGTGATACTCTTCCGCAATTTGTGAAGCCACATCCTTCACCGACTCCGACAGATCCGCCAGAATCACATCGCATCCGAGTTCAGCCAACGTCTGCGCAAAGGTCTGGCCCAAATGACCGGCTGCGCCAGTAACCAGCACCGCCCGCCCGGACAGATCCATCAACTGGTTAATCGTCCGCATGCGCGTTTCTCCGTTTCATCAAAAAGTCCGCGATCTCGAAATCAAGCGGCGTATCGATATCGATGGCACGCTCCTCATCAACCACATGCGCGTAAACGTTACCGGCAAAAAGCGACTCGTGCTGGCAGATATATTCACTGCGCACCGCGTACGCAACCGTCGTCATGTCATACGCTGCCGGAGCCGCCTGCCGATGATTGACGTCTTTATTCAGCGACAACATGATCTTCGCCCGAGCCGACTCATCTATTGTCACCATATTAAAATACGGACTGCGACGTGCCGGAGTGACGGTAATTGCAGCATCCGAATCCGCATGGTCTTTCACCAGAGCAATGGTTGATTCTACATCGTCGACACTGCGCATGGGCGAAGTCGTATGCAGGTCGACCAGCAGGTCCGCGCCGCCATCCTGCTGCAGGAAGCTGACCAGATGACGCCAGACGTCCCAGTGCCGGGAGGTATCTGAAGACAGCTCTGCCGGGCGCAAAAACGGAACTTCCGCCCCGAACTTCCGCGCGACATCCGCAATTTCCTCATCATCAGTCGACACAACAATGCGACTGATGGACGGACAGGCCTTTGCGATATCAATCGTGTGTGCAATCAGCGGCTTGCCTGCCAGAGGCCGGATATTTTTCCGGGGCACGCCCTTGCTTCCACCGCGCGCACAGATTACACAAACCGTTTTCATGAATCGTACCCCTTGCACTGACTCTCAGTCACAAATATTTTTTCATAAGAGAAACGTACAGAGACTAATAATCCCTTTTATCATTCCGGCAAAAGCCCTGCCGATGCTTTCGCTTTCTCAATGAGTTGCACCACATGCAGGCCGTCAGTCAAAGACGCGGCGACGGCAAGTTCAGCTGCCGCGTGTCCTCTATTTTTCCCAATCAAACAGAATGAGCGCAACATGTCAAGATACATGCGGTTCCGGTCAACAGGCGGCGGACTCAAATCCTGCTTCAACTCTGTCTGGCATAAACAAACTTCGCCGGTAATCAGATCCGCCCAAAGCGTGCCTTCGCTTCCGATCACCTCGCACGTCCGCGTTGCGGCACGCTGCCAATAGTCCAGATGCGTTTCGACCAGAATCCCGCCGCTGCGCCACAGAAGCGCTGCACACTCTTCCGTGTCAACCGTAAGCCCGCATTCGCTGCTTGCCATACACATCACCTGCGACGGCACGCCAAACAGCCACTGAAGATAATCAATTTCATGACTCAAATCAAGCAGGACACCGCCACCCAGTTCCGAGCGGCGGCTGTAACTTTCCCTGTAATCCTGACCCGGGCGCCAGTCAGGAAGATATTGCCCCACCTGCGCACGAACGCTCAATATTTTGCCGACCCGCGACAGGTTCTGTTTGAGACGCAGAACAACCGGATGATACCTCAGGCAATACGCAACCTGCACCCGCACCTGCATTTGTTCCGCCAAAGCTGACAACGCAGCAATCCCGTCCGATGTATGCGAAACCGGCTTTTCAATAAGGAGATCGCACCCCGCACGAACGGCACTTGTAGCAACCGGAAGATGCAACGAAGTCGGGCCTGCGACAATCACACCATCCGGCTTTTTCGCCAGAGCCTCATCAAGGTCATCATAAAACTCATACGGATAAGCCGCATCATCCGCACTCAGTCGCCTGCGGCAAATCGACACGCTCGATACACCCAAGGCATGCAGATTCTCCGCATGCCTTTTTCCGATCGATCCGAATCCGACCACCAGAACCGAGCGCATCATGTTGCAAGTTCCTTATGCGTAGCCTGCAGTGCGTCAATCACCCGCTGCTGTTCATCCAAAGACAAGTTGGTCGAACATGGCAGTGTCATCACACGTCCCCACAACGACTCTGCTACCGGCGCGGGTTCAGCGACCGCATGTGTATAGGCTGGCTGCAAGTGAACCGGCTTCCAGAACGATCCGGCACACACGCCCCGCGTCTCAAGCTTCTTACGCCACAGGGAAACATCCGCGTCCCCCTGCCTCACGACAGCTCCCGCATACCAGCACGCACTCTGTGCCCATTCCGGTTCGGGAAATCCGTCCAGCTCCGATATCTGCATCAGCGCAGAATTATACGCATGAAAAATACGGCGTTTGACCTGAACGAAACCATCAAGCTGCTCAATCTGTGCGCAACCGATTGCCGCAGCGATGTTGGTTAGCCGGTAATTAAACCCAATGCGGTCGTGTTCATAGGCAGCGCCAACGCGCGCGGTCGTGGACAAGTGTTTTGCCAGCGTCATCAACTCGCTATCGTCAGAGACTATCATCCCGCCGCCGCCGCACGTAATCGTCTTGTTACCGTTAAACGAAAATGCCGTCATCTTCGCCAACCCGCCGATCTCCCGGCCTTTGTATCTGGCTCCCAGCGCCGCAGCTGCGTCCGCAACAACCGGCAATCCATACTCGGCCGCAATCGCATTGATCGCATCCATATCCGCGGGCATCCCGAGAGTATAGACCGGCAAAATCGCGGCAACCCGACGCTGTGTTTGTTTATGGATAAGAATCCCGTCTGCGTTGCGCGCTGTCTTTTCCTGCAAAGCACGCCGCAAACAATCCGGGCTCAGTGTCCAGCTCTCAGGATCAATGTCCAGAAGCCACGGCACAGCGCCAGTGTGAGAAACCGCGTTGGCGCTGGCAATAAACGTGAAGGTCGGCACGATCACCAGATCACCGGCACTCACCCCCAGCGTCGTAAGCGCAAGATGCAGCGCTGTTGTCCCGGATGAGGTGGCAACCCCGCAGGCAGCACCGCAGGCAGATGCGACCATCTGCTCAAACCGCGAAACAAACGGCCCCACCGACGAAACAAAGTTTGTGGCAATACACTCCTGCACATACTTCATTTCATTTCCGGCCAAGTTGGGAATCGCAAGCGGAATCATCGACTCAGACATTATAACGATCCGCCTTGTACAACTTCAGGTTCTCCGGCTGGCGGAACCATGCAATTGTTTCCTTCAAACCTGCAGCCAGATCATATTCCGGTGACCATCCCGTCAGGCTCTTGATTTTTTCATTCGCCCCGAGCAGCCGCTCCACCTCGGATTTCTGCGGACGGAGCCGATTGTCGTCGGTCACGATTTTTGCAGACGGATTGATCTGGCGAATCAATTCTTCGGCAAGATCTTTCATACTGATTTCACAGCACGTCGCGATATTGACCTCTTGCCCGATCGCAGCGTCGCATCCGGCAAGTGCACAAAAGCCGGCACAGGTGTCTTTGACATAATTCAGATCGCGTGTCGGATGAAGCGAGCCGAGTTTGATCTCATCAAACCCTGCCAGTAACTGCGTAATAATTGTCGGAATAATAGCCCGTGCCGATTGACGCGGACCATATGTATTAAACGGCCGCACAATCGTAACCGGAACATCAAACGAGCGGTAAAACGCTTCCGCCATGCGATCAGCGGCGATTTTGGTCGCGCTGTACGGCGACTGCCCCTGATAGGGATGTTTCTCGTCAATCGGTACATACTGCGCCGTGCCGTATACCTCAGAGGTCGAAGTCACAAGCAATCGTTTTGTTCCAAGCTGCCGCGCAGCCTGCAATATATTCAGAGTCCCTTTGACATTCGTATCAACATACGTATCCGGACAAACATAGGAAAACGGAATTGCAATCAGTGCGGCAAGGTGAAATACAATCTCCTGCCCCTGCATCGCCTCGCGCACACCGTGAGGGTCACGAATATCACCAGCGATCACCTTGATTTTCTGGAATGTTTCTTTCGGAAGTGTCTCCAGCCATCCGGCTGCATTATTCGAGTTATACTGAACGAATGCGGTAACGCATGCGCCTTTTTCGACAAGCATCTGGGTCAGGTGGGAACCAATAAACCCACACGCACCGGTCACAAGAACAGGAACACCATTCAAACTCACTGCAGCTCCTTTTGCTTCGCCATCAACGTATCATGATCTCAATATGACGCAAGAACACGGTGCTCTCAATTTTTCGGTGGTAATATTGACATCGCGAATCAACGATTTTCGTTAGCCATGATTTCCTGATTGGCACGCTCATAGTCTTTTACCGATCCGATATCAATCCAGTATTCATGAATCGGAAAACTCGCGACAGGCTTTTTTACATCGATCAAATGCTGAATAATATCGGTCATCTGAATCTGGCCGCCGGAGGGCAACTTCCGGATCAGAAACGGCTCCACCAAATAAATCCCTGCATTGACAAAAAAGGAGTAAACCGGTTTTTCACTCAACCCCGTAATCAGCCCGTCTTCCGATTCGACAACACCATAGGGGATGTTCATGTCATAACGTCGGACGGCAACCGTGAGCAACGCCTGCTTTTTCCGGTGGAACTCAAACATCGACCGGAAATCCAGATTCGTTAGAATATCCCCGTTAATCACCAATACGGGTTCTTCTACCCCATCGATCATCCGCAACGCACCACCAGTTCCCTGCGGTTCCAGTTCATGCATATAGTCGATCTGCAACCCTAGTTTTTTCCCGTCACCGAAATAATCCATAATCGAATCGGCCAGATGGTGCGTTGCTATATTTACACGATGAATTCCAGCATCATGCAGTTGCCCCAGAATCCGTTCCAGCAGCGGACGACCACCAACCGGCAACATCGGCTTGGGCGTGCTTTCTGTCAGCGGATGAAGACGCTTGCCAAATCCCCCCGCCATCACAACCGCCCGAAGAGGAACAGCATCCAGATCCTGCGCCTGATAGCAGAGGCCAACCAAGCGTCCCGATTCACCAACGAGTGGAACCTGACGGATCTGATGCTTCTGCATAAGAACATGGATGTCCATATCCGTCTGTTCTGCGGATGCGGTAACCGGATTACCTTTTTTTCGAATCTGCTGCATTTTCTCAAGCGTATCATCCAGCGTCACCCCGTCCAGAAGTGCCCGCCGTACATCGCCATCAGTTACCGTATTGACCAACCGCCCGGACACATCAACAATAAGGACAATCTGGGCGGGATTTGCATTTATCTTTTCCGCTGTCTGCCGCAATGTTGAACTCTCGGTCAGTACATATAAACGAGAATCAAATGATTCATATTCCCTAATCACTACTATCCCTCGAAAATGACTCAACGTTTTCTTATTAACAATCAGCCTTCAACGATCCGCTTCATGAAATAAGAGT
>QKHZ01000144.1 GCA_003249795.1 bacterium
ATCACCCAAGCATCATAAATAATCAAAATATTATCATTTAGGGATTGACGAGGCGAGAAATGAGGGTATGCTTCGGATATCTGAAGGAGAGTATGTGAGTAATCCCGCTTTTGATCTGATTGGCCTTGGATATTGCAGTTTGGACTACTGCTGCCTGTGCCCGCGCATTCCGATCGACGACAAGGTCGAGGCGAAGCAAACCCTGATGCAGGGCGGTGGCCCTGCGGCGACAGCGACATATGCGGCGGCCAAACTGGGGGCGCGGTGTTCGTTTCTCAGCGCAGTCGGCACTGACGAGCAGGGCGATGAAATCAGAAAGCAGATGGAGGCGGTCGGGATTGATACGGCAAGGATGATTCGCCGTGAAGGTGCGGCGTCGCCAAGCGCATTTTGCTGGACAGACGCGTCAAATGGAAACCGCAGCATCGCCTGGACACGAGGATCGGTCGCGCCGGTGGCTGCAGACGAGGTGTGTGAAAAGTTCATCGCTTCTGCAACGTTGTTGCATCTTGACGGACATCAGACGACGGCAGCGATCAAGGCCGCAACAATTGCCAAGGAAAGCGATGTCGTCGTTGCGATTGATGCGGGAACGGTTGTTCCCGGGATTGATGAGTTGTTGAAACTGTCTGATATCGCGATCATGTCGGAAAAATTCATGCAAACCCATCTTGGATGCACAAACCCCGAAGACGCGGTCAAAAAACTGTTTCATGCAGGCAGCAAATTTAGCGCTGTGACTCTCGGTTCAAAAGGCAGTTATGGATTTGACGGCGCAACGATTTATCATCAGCCGTCGTTCAAGGTGGATGTTGTCGATACGACTGGCGCGGGCGACGTATTTCACGGCGCTTTTGCTTATCAATATATAAAAGGCGGCGGGTGGCAGGAGTGCCTGCGGTTTTCCGCGGCGGTGGCGGCGCTGAAATGCACAAAATTCGGAGGGCGAACGGGCATCCCGACCCTTGCCGAGGCAAAGACATTTTTATCGGAGAATCAGCAATGAGCAAGTTGAAAGTTGGCTATCTGTCGCTGGTCAAGGGCAGCTGGATTAATGACAAACTGGAGTCGCAGCGAAAACAGGCGTTGGGTGAGTTGGCAAAGCTTGATGTTGAACTTGTCGATTGCGGTCTGTTGATTCAGAGTGAAACCGAAGCGGATGCGGTTTATAATAAATTTGAAGAAGCGCATGTCGATGTCATTCTGGCGCATTTTATCACATTTTCTCTCGGGTCGGTTGTTCCTGGAATGGCGGTCAAATCCCGCAAGCCGGTGATCTTCTGGTCGGAACCGGAACCGCAGATGAGTGGCGGTCGCATCGCAGCCAACAGCTTTTGCGCAACCAATATGAATGCCCATGCGCTGTGGAAAATGAATTTGAAATATACTCTCGTGTACGGCCATGCCGATACGGCGATGCCGGAGCTTGTACGTCAGTTTAAAACACTTGCGGCGGTGAAGAAAATTTCGCGTGTCCGCATCGGATCACTCGGCGGGCGGGTCCCCGGATTTTATACGTCAGATTTTAATGAACTGGCCATGCGCGAAAAGTTTGGTGCGGAAGTCGAAGGCATCACTTTGCTTGAGCTGGTGAAAACGGCTGAAGCCATTGACGGTGATGAACTGGCTCAGGCGATAAAAGACGTTAAAGGTAAATGCACCTGTAGCGTAAGCGAAGACGAACTAAAGAAAGGCGCGGCGCTGTTTGCGGCGTTCAAGCAACTTTCTAAAAAATATCGGTTGGATGCGTGGACCGTCCGCTGCTGGCCGGAGTTCAGCGACATCTACGGGATCGGCGTCTGCCATATTCTCGGGTGCATGACAGGTTACGGAATTCCGGCTGCGTGCGAGGGCGATGTGTACGGTGCGCTTGCGATGCTGCTGGTGAAGGAGCTCAGCGGATCGGACGCGTTTTTCTGTGACCTGATTTCGTTTGATCCGTCTGCCGATACCGGCTTGTTCTGGCACTGCGGAGCCGCACCACTCTCCCTGTGCAAACAAGGCTGCACGCCCCAGCTCTGCAAACATTCGATCATTGACGGCGGCGGCAAAAAAGGAATTGCATGCGAGTTCCCGCTTAAAGGGGGGCCGGTTACTGTGATCCGGATCGGCGATACCCGCGACGGCAACGGTTACAGACTCCTGTCGATCAGTGGCGAAGGCATTGACACCGAACAGATGCTGCACGGTACTCCGCTGAATGTCCGGTTTAACCAACCGGCACAGGAACTTGTGGAAAAGCTTGTCGAAAGCGGGTTTGAACATCACTATGTGCTTTGCCACGGCGACATCCGCAAGGAACTGCGCCAGATCAGCAAGCTGCTGGATCTCGAACTGATCGAACTGTAACCTGTCATTTATCAAGTGGGGATGAATACGATGAGCTATCTGAAACATTATGCAAAGACATCCGGTTTTACAAAGATATCAACCATCGGTGACGGTGATCTGAAGCTGACGGAGTTCGGGATTATCAATCTCAAAGATGGTGAGACTTTTAGCGAAAAGACCGAAGGCAACGAAGTTGCCCTGATTATTCTTGGCGGGAAATGTTCTGTAAAAGGAAACAGCTTCAGCTTTGAAAACCTTGGAGAACGGAAAAACGTTTTTGACGGCAAGCCTTACACCGTTTATATCCCCTGCGGTGAGGAATACACAATCACCGCGAACGGTGATGTGGAACTCGCCTGGACAGCTTCTCCGTCTGAATTGAAAACAGACGCTTATGTGATTGCGCCGGAGCAGGTCAAAGAAGTGCATATCGGCAAGGAAAATTATCAGCGTGATGCATACCTGATGCTGACCGATGAGTTCAAGTCAAATCATCTATTCATCGGCGAGGCTTACGTACCGTCGGGTAATCACGCAAGCTATCCACCGCACCGTCACGACGCCGACAACCTGCCGGTCGAAGTCGATATGGAAGAGATTTACTTTTTCCGTTTTGATCCTCTAGGTGGCTACGGGATTCAGAAGATTTACACTGACGACCGCAGCATCGACTATACTTGCACGGTCGAGGAAAATGACACGACCCTGATCCCGGTAGGCTATCATCCTGTCATTAACGCGCCGGGATATACCATGTACTATCTCTGGATCATGGCGGGGGAAAACCACCGCAAGTTCCTCTCGGTCATCGATCCCAACCACAAGTGGATTCTGGAGAAAAAGTAATGGATCTGCTTTTGGGCATCGACTTCGGCACAGGCGGCTGCAAGATCACGCTGATCAATACCGCGGGTGATATTATCGCCAGCGCTTCAGGTGAGTATTCCAGCGAGCATCCGCAGGGTGGCTGGGCGCAGCAGAACCCGGAAGACTGGTATGCGTTGATGTGCCGTTTGCTCAAAGAGATGAACCCGGTGCAACACGGCAATCTGATCGGAATGGCGCTTGACAGTTATACGCACGGCGCGGTTCTTCTTGATGAAAAAATGCAGGTGATCCGCCCGACGATTATCTGGACAGACCAGCGCAGCGTGAAAGAGTGCCAGTGGCTGAAGGAAAATCACTTTGATCTGATTTTCAAGACCGCGTATCAGGCACCAACGCCGACATGGACGCTGCCGCAGATGTTGTGGTTGAAGAATAATGAACCGGAAAACTTCGCGAAGATCAGGCATATATCGTTTGTGAAGGACTATGTCCGGTATCGCCTGACAAATGAACTCGCGTGCGATTCGATCGAGGCGCAAGGCACGCTGTTCTGGGATATGAAAAACAGCTGCTGGTCGGAGGAGCTTTGCGCGCTGGCGGGGATTGATCCGAAAACGCTGCCGCAGATCCGCAAGCCTACAGATTTGGGAGGCACGATAACTGAGTCTGCCGCGTCTGCGTGCGGATTGCCTGCTGGCACGAAGGTGATCATGGGCGCGAGTGACTCGGCGATTGAAGATTACGCCGCCGGTGCCGTCAAGCCGGGTCACCTGATTCTGAAACTCGCGACCGCCGGTAATGTCAATGTCATGACAGCAGATGCCAATCCTGATCCGCGGACGCTGACGTATTCGCACGTGATCCCCGGAATGTGGTACACCGTCACGGCAACAAACTCGGCGGCAATCAGCCAGCGCTGGTATCGTGAACTGATGTGTGGTGCTGAGATTGAGCAGGCAAAGCAGGAAAATGTCAATGTCTATGCGCTGATCAACCGTGAAGCGGAGAAATCACCGCCCGGGTCAAACGGCGTGTTTTTTCATCCGTACCTGATGGGTGAGCGCTCACCATACTGGGACGCGAATCTGCGCAGCAGCTTCACCGGCATGAGCATGGCGACAACCAAGGGAGATCTGTCGCGTGCGCTTCTGGAAGGTGTCGCGTATTCGCTCAAAGACTGCTATCGCACGATCGAAGAGATGGGGCTCAGCGCCAATGAAGGAATCCTGATCGGAGGTGGCGCGAAGAGCGAACTTTGGAGCCGGATCGTGTGCGATGTGTTCGACACGCCGGTGAAATGTCCGCTTGGCGGTGACGCATCCTTCGGTAGCGCACTGCTTGCCGGAGTCGGATGTGGTGTTTTTGCCGATGAAAAAGACGCGGTGCAAAAATGCCTGAAACTGGAGCGCGAAATTAAGCCGTCAAAAGACGTCGAAGTCTATAAACGTGGATTTGAAAAATACAGGCAAATTCATGACGCCATGGAGAAGATCTACCGCTCCGGCTAAATAATGATCATCCGTGATTTGATGAAACGAACAAACCATATGCGAATATGGAGAGGTGTATACACGGCTATTTGAACGGAACAGAATTTTGTTTTACTGTTGAACGTAAATTCGGGAGGAAAATTGTGAGTACTATAAATTACGCAAACTCAATGTTGCACAGTGAACTGGCCGATGCTGTCGGTAAGGAGTTCGTATCCAGCAATGCCGCCGACCAGCTCGGGCATTCCATCGATTACTACTGGATTCCCGAACTCTGGCATGACCGCGGATTTGACAACCCAAAACCGCAGTTTATTGTCCATCCGGCGACGGCGCAGGAAGTCGCCAAGGTCATGAAGATTGCAAATAAATATAAAATTCCGGTCACTCCTTGGGGCGGAGGTTCCGGCTCACAGGGCGGTGCTTTGCCGATGTACGGTGGCATTATCCTCGACACCAAACGCATGAACAAGGTCCTGCATGTCGATACGGATTCGCTAACCGTTACCGTTGAAACCGGTATCAACACCCAGCACCTCGAGTGGGCCATCGAGAAGAAGGGCTTTTCGACCATGCACTTTCCCGCGTCGATCGCATGCGCGACCCTCGGCGGATTTCTCGCGCACCGGGGCACGGGCGTGCTTTCAACCAAGTACGGCAAGATTGAAGATATGGTCATGTCTGTTGAGGTCGTGACACCGACCGGTGAAATCATCAATACGCTGCCGGTTCCGCGTCACGCGTCTGGCCCGGATTTGACGATGCTGTATCTGGGCAGCGAAGGGACTCTCGGGGTGATTACAAAAGTCACGCTGAAAATTCACCCGATTCCGGAATCGCGGAAGTTTCATGCGTTCCTGTTCA
Source organism: bacterium (assembly GCA_003249795.1). Classification (GTDB taxonomy): domain Bacteria; phylum Planctomycetota; class SZUA-567; order SZUA-567; family SZUA-567; genus SZUA-567. Next base: position 5,514 of record QKHZ01000144.1, read on the forward strand.
AGAACATGCACGAAGCGATGACTGCCGGTGCCAATATCATGCGTAGCCGTCTGCGTGCGTGTGTGATCCGCCTGTATGACGAACCGGAAACAGAACACCTGATCAAGCGCGTTCTCGGCATCGACAAGAAGGGCGCGTATCTGGTCTTCGGTTTTGACGGGAATGAAAAGATGGTGGATCTGGAGATGGAAGCGGCATGTGAATTGTGCCGTCGCCAGGATCACGAAGATCTAGGCACCGAGATGGGACAGAGCTGGTGGGACAACCGGTACAAGTTTTTCTATCCGCCGTTCATGTTCCACATGCCTCAGGCGTTCGGCACGCTGGACACGGTCGCGGACTTTGCGCATATCGAAAATGTTTACTGGGCGATGAAAAACACGGTGAACGAAAACTTCCCCGAAGCCCGGTTTATTGGCCACTTTTCACACTGGTACGAATGGGGCTGCATGCTCTATGCGCGCTTTATTGTGGAAGAGCCCCCGCACGATCCGGAAGAGGCGACATTGTACTACAACAAGATCTGGGACATGGCAATCCGCGCGGCGATCCGCGAGGGCGGCGTGATCAACGAGCACCACGGTGTCGGTTTGAAGCTCGGGCGCCTGATGCCGGAACTGTACGGTCCTGCATTCAATATTCTTGAAAGTATCAAGACGTCGATGGATCCTAATAATATCATGAATCCGGGAAAGATGGGCTTTCGTTGCTAGGTTGCCGATTTTTCCGTTACCGTTAAACAATAAAGGATAGAACAATGAAGATAGATGAATTTCAGGAAACCATTCACGCCTGCCGTTTCTGTTTTATGTGTCGGCACCTGTCTGCGGTTGGCAATGTTACTTTTCGCGAATCCGATACGCCGCGCGGTCGTGCGCTGATCGCCGGAAAGATGCAGCAGAGTATGGATACGCTTGAACAGGATTATATCGATGCGATTTTCAAGTCCGAGATTTCCGCCTCCTGCCGCTTTCACTGCGTATCACACTTTGACGAAGCAGGGCTGGTGATCGCTGCGCGTGAGGATATCGTCGCCGCAGGAAAAGCGCCGGAACCTGTTAAAGTCGTAGCCGAACAGCTCAAGAACGTTAGTTTTAGCGTCGAAGGTAGTGGAGATACATTGTACTACGTCGATTCTTACAGCGACAAAAAATCCGCACCAGCAGGATGCAAAACCATCTCCGGTGGCGATACGGGGAGGGCATTGCAGGTCTTGGGATATACTGCAGATTCTGAGGCCGTGTTTGCACAGTTCGCGAATGCGGTGAAATCGTCCGGTTGCGTCAAGCTTGTGACCAGCTGTCCGGCTAGTTTCTATTTCCTCAAGGAAAACCTCAATGGCGTTGAAGTAATGCATGCCTCTGCATTTTTGAGTAGTAAAAAAGGAAGCGGCGAGGTTTATTATCTTGAAAGCGATTATCTGAAAAACTATTGTGCAGAGTTTGTTAGTCCTGCTGAATCCCTGACGAAACTGGGTTACAGCCTCAAGCCGTTCGGTACAAACCCGGAAGAGTCGTATACGGCTGGCGAAGGCGCAGTCGTTTATGATAGGCTCTATCCGGAAGTCGCTGAAAAAATGTGCAAGCATATTTCAGAGTTGGCAGATAATCCAACGTCTGACGTTCTTGTCACCGCTTCGCCATACACAAAAGCCGTGCTGAATAAATACGCACCTGAATTGACGGTGAAGCTGCTTGATGAAATTCTGGTGAAAGGACTGTAATATGGCTCTTGTCACACTGAATGAACTTCTTCCTGTTGCACGAGAGCAGGGGCGTGCGGTCGGGGCGTTTAATATCGCAAACTATGAAACCGCCAAAGCCGTCATCATGGCTGCAGAAGCGGAAGACTCCCCGGTCATTATCCAGATTTACCAGCGCCTGATGGATGATCCCCATATCGCAGCTCTCGGTGTAATGATGCGGAAGTTTGCGGAAGATGCGTCCGTCGATGTTGCTGTGCATCTCGATCACGGTGCGTCATACGAGCAGGTTGTTAAAGCCATCGACTGCGGTTTTTCGTCAGTCATGTATGACGGATCGCAACTGCCGTTTGAGGAAAATCTTGCGCAGACGAAAAAAGCGGCGGAGTATGCGCATCAGCATGGCGTGTCGATTGAGGGGGAGATCGGGCATGTGCCGCTGAACAGCACGCTGGGGGATGCGATGATCCCGCTTTCGACTCCTGAAGAAGCCGCACGCTTTGCAAATGAAACCGGTGTGGACGCACTCGCGGTATCGATTGGCACTGCACACGGCTATTATTCGAAAACGCCTGTGATCGATGTTGCGCTCGCAGGAAAGATCAAAGCGGCCGTATCGGTTCCGTTGGTATTGCATGGTGGTTCGGGAACACCGCATGATACTGTGAAGGCGGTGATCAAAAACGGCTTTGCAAAGGTCAATGTTGCTACTGAATTCCAGCATGCTTTTGAAACGTCTGTGTATGAAGAAATGGGCAAGCTGAACGGGAAATTTGTTCCGCTTGACAAATTGATGATTGTTCCGACAGAGGTTGCGGTAAAGCACCTGTGCCAACTGATCAAGCTGTTTTCTTGATTATGGGCTTTGGTTCGGTCGATTTGTTATGAGAGCCGGTTCATGAATCAGCAAGATTGCGATATTGCCTGTAATTTTTTTGAAAACACAAACGCGGTCGATTGGGCTTGTTGCGCAGCATTGAATTTGGGTTCAAGCAATGGCTTGAACCCTTTTTTTGTGACTTCAGTCCGTTGAGTGTTGATTGCACGTTCAATAAAATCCAATCTGGTGAAATCTGTGAGAAATGTCTGGGATGCGAGATATGATTAATGTGTGCTTCCCGATTTTGATCAAATGACAAAATATGTTGCTTGACGTCAGGTGAAGAAAGGTTATATTTTAATATTAACATTAAATTATTTGATTAGCGTCCCTATCGTCTAGCCTGGTCTAGGACGTCAGATTCTCAGTCTGAAAACTGGGGTTCGAATCCCCATAGGGATGCCAACATTGAATCAGAGCCGACGGGTGCTATTAAGCCCTTGTCGGCTTTGTTTTTATCTGGGGTTCGAACTCCCAACAAAAGCCCGTCCGGGAAAAACAGCCACTGTACAGCCTTTTTTACCTCTAACCGTGCATTCTGCCAGAACTTAACCGGGGTTCGAAGTAAACGTTGGGCGAACTCCAATGTCGCTTCAAAATCCGCGCATTCAATATCGTTCTCTGTCAGCTCCACTCGCGCCACGGAGATCTGAACTTTCAGTTCGCCGTCACGATCCCGATACAAATCATCATCGACTTTTCCCGCCGTATAGAGATGCAGTAATTTCTTGCGTTCCTCTTCCAGCTTTAGCAGCTTGCGTTTTGCCGACTGCTGTCTAACCTTGCTCGCTTCCGAATCTTTCTGCAAGCCTTCCCGAACAAGCCGTTCAAACAATGCCAGTTCTTTTTCATCCATTGCCTGCTGAAGAAGTTTTTCACAGAAGATTGTTTCAAGCTCTTCTGCACGAATGCGGTTCTTGCAGTCAACGCAGTGATAGTACGCATAACGTTTGCCGAGTTTGCCCCGACTGTATGACGCTGTCAGATGCCCGCCACATTCACACCGCAGGAATCCCCGCAAGCTGAACTCGGGGCGGTCTGTCTGCCGCTGCTCTTCCGTACCGTTTAAACGTGCTTGAATATGATCATATGTCAGGCGGGTGATCATCGGTTTCCAATTGCCTTTTGTTTCAATGCCCAACGTGTCAGAGAAACCGGCATAGAGCGGATTGGTCAGCATCTTGCAAACGAGTTGTTGTGAGATCGACAGTGATTCGGCAATCTGTTTCCGTGTCCACCTTCCGGCGGCGAATCCTTCAAGTGCTTCTTTAATGCGGTGCGAAACATTTGTGTCTGCCTCAAGCGTTGGCTTTCCGAAGCTGTCACGCGCATTCTTTAGTCCGTAGGGTGCTTTGTATACCCACCCGCCAGAAGCGACGATAGAGCGCATACATTCGCGTGTGCGTTCACCGCGCACTTCATTGTCAAACTGAGCCACGCCTGCAATGAGTGTTTCCAGAAGACGGCCTGCAGGATCGTCTGTCAGGTTTTCTGTTGCGGAGAGAATCGACACGCCGAACTTGGCCAGTGTTGCGCGGATGACGTGATAGTCGGAAGCATTCCGGGCGAGACGGTCAATCTTGTACACGACAAGAAATGCGGGGCGTTCTTTGCGGCAACGTTCCTTGCGGAAAATCCTTCGTCACGCTCCAGCGAGATCTCCGCCGCTCCGGAATCTGTTGCTTTCTTGCGGCATGACTTTTCCTGCACATCCAACGATGCACCGTCAACCTGTTCGTCAGTGGAAACGCGCAGATACAGAATTGCTTTCATTTTGCCGAAACTCCCTTTTGGTTCAATTCGGCAATAATGCTTTCAGGCCAGAGAAAATAGGTGCCGCCTTTTTTGTACTTATTATAACGCCACTCACCACCGCAAGCTTCACCTTGAGGACTTAGGAATAACTTGTCTTCCTTTACGATCAGATATCCTTCCTGCAACAGAATCTTTTCCATGTCCGATGTTGTGACGTTCAGTTTTTTGCCAAGTTTTGAGGTGGTTAATTTCTCAAGGTGTTCTTCTTCTCCGTGCTCTTCTTCAGCGGTTGAATCATGAATAACCTTTTCCGCTGATAGCCTAACTTCTTCACCAACCCGCACAACCCGCAACGCCTCTTCATAAATGTCCTGATAGAGTTTTTCGTCTTCTGAACGTCGAACCAGAATTCCCATTTCATTGTTATTGATCTGGCTGAACTCGTACAGGTTCATTGATGTGATAATTGCACTGTCTTCGTTCAGGTAACATTTGGCATGCAGGTTCTGACAGAAGCTGGTACGCAGATAACGAAGTTCACGCATCCATGCGATTTCTTCCGGCTGCAATTCACTCTTGCCATAAACAAGACGCATATCGATTTTCAACCGGTCTTTGTCAGCGAGAAGCTCCCGAATCCGCGTATTTATCTTCAGGTATGGGCTGATTAGAACTAATCTCTCTCTGGCATTTTTAATCAGTTCTTCAAGACGAAAATTCGTTGCGGTTGTACCTAAAAACTCGGCCATGATTTCCCCTCATTTTACAGATATACACGATGCGTATTATGCAATATCGGCGATTCTCTTAAGTTAATCTAGATTACGTCCGACCACAATGTGTTGTCAAGGGAAATACGGGGAACACCGGTGTGAATCCGGGGCTGTCGCGCAACTGTAACTAGCATAGGGCTGGAAGCCAGATACCCGCTTGGCCGTTCGTGGTCGCGCCAAGCCCGGCGGTCGATGTGTGTTGGCGAAATGAGGAGTTTGGGTTATGCACCGTCTTTTTGTTTTGGCAGAGTTTCTTGCAAGGACTGAGCAACGCTTAAGAATGCGGGGCGATATAGCTCTGCATATGCAGGATCACTTAGCGCATCTTCCTGAATCGAAAGAATGTAGCGACAAGCACGGCTACAAGCCGCCAAAACTTCGCATTGTGCGGAAGTGAGGTTTCCTTCCACTCCCCCGAGGGCAGCGGGGGGGCTTTTCTTACCGACTAAAACCGGCCATTCCGTTTCAGGCGTTTTGTCTTGATCGTTTAATAACCAGTTCAAATCTACGCCGGTTTCCTGCTGCAATGAACACAGTGCGCGGGCATCCGGAACCCTTTCCCCTGAGAGATAATTCGCATAAGCGGAGTGAGAAACAGAAAGAATTTCCTCGAAATCGGAATTTTTTCTATCTCCCTGCAGAGAGCGCAACTTCTTACCAAATAACGACTTTGGCTCGGAACCCTTTGGCGGACGCCCTCTCTTATTCATCTTTTGGGGAATTTTCACTTGATTAAATCCTCGTTTGGAGATATTTATACCCATGTCAGATTTATTTCCGCTCTAAGGCTACAAAGTCCCAATCAGAGAAATTCACCTTTTTCGGAAATAACGATTCCTAATTTTAGTATCGGCAACTTAAGGGCTCCGTCAACAGGAAAAACGATCATGACTGCATGTGAAACTGAATACGTTGAATCCCGCATCAAAGATATCAAGTGTCCTGTTCTGAAAGAAAGGGCAAGGGAATATCACTCACAGCGTTTTCAGAATATCCAAAAACTTGCTTGGGTCGTTGTCCAGTCACTTCGTAAGGGTGGGATCGGTTACACATTTCCGAATTATCCCCAACAGGCCACGGATTCAACATCCGGGGCTCCGGCGCGTTCTGCCACCCCCTTCGACGATTCCCAAAAGCAGAACGCGCCACTTTTACAAATTACCGGCATGGTGTCGGATTCAGAAGGCCAAAAGGCCGATTGCCAAAAGGCAGAAAGGAATTTGTCATGTTGATGCTCAATGTCATGGGAACGTTTGAAGGTTACGAAGAAAGCAAAT
>QKHZ01000228.1 GCA_003249795.1 bacterium
TGAAGTCTTGCAAGTCGGTGACGGCATCGCGCGCGTCCACGGCCTTGAGAACGCACAGGCAGGCGAATTGCTTGAGTTTCCCGGCGGTGTGATGGGTTTGGCACTGAACCTAGAAGAAGGCAATATTGGTGTCGTTCTTATGGGGTCGGACGTCGGTATCCGCGAAGGTGATTCGGTAAAACGCACCGGTCGCATTTCTGAAGTTCCGGTTGGTCCGGAACTACTTGGACGCGTTGTTGACGCACTGGGCGCTCCGATTGACGGCAAAGGTGCAATTGATGCGAAAGAATCGGCTCGTGTTGAGCGGATCGCTCCGGGGATCGTCAAGCGCCAGCCTGTTGCAGAACCGCTTCAAACCGGGATCAAAGCGATTGACTCAATGACCCCGATCGGACGCGGTCAACGCGAGCTAATTATTGGTGACCGCCAAACCGGTAAGACTGCGATTGCCATTGATACGATCCTGAACCAGAACCGCGGCTGGGACGGCAACCCTGACAATCTGGACGTCATCTGCATCTACGTTGCGATCGGCCAAAAACGTTCAACCGTAGCTCGAATCATTGAAACACTGAAAAAAGAAGGCGCTCTCGGATATACGATTGTTGTTTCAGCAACGGCATCTGACCCAGCTCCGCAGCAGTATCTGGCCCCGTTTACGGGCGTAACCATGGGTGAATACTTTATGGAACGCGGCCGTCACGTCCTGATTGTGTACGATGACCTGTCCAAACAGGCATGGGCGTACCGTGAAATGTCGCTGCAGTTGCGCCGCCCGCCAGGACGTGAAGCATACCCGGGCGACGTGTTCTATCTGCACTCACGCCTTTTGGAACGCGCAGTTAAACTTGCTGAAGAATATGTCATCGTCGGTGATGATGTTGATGCAGCAAAAGTCACGCGTGACATGGGCGAAAAAGGCAAGGTTTATGTTGGCGTTCCCGGTCTTTGGGAAGCTGAAAAAGACATCAAAGCCTGTACGGGTAAAAAGATCGCAAAGGTTCCTGGAACCGGTGGATCACTTACGGCTCTGCCTGTTATTGAAACGCAGGCCGGTGACGTTTCGGCATATATCCCGACTAACGTCATCTCGATTACTGATGGCCAGATCTTCCTTGAAGGCGACCTTTTCTACTCCGGCGTCCGTCCGGCGATGAACGTTGGTATTTCGGTTTCACGTGTTGGTGGCTCGGCGCAAATCAAGGCAATGAAACAGGTTTCCGGCTCATTGAAACTTGACCTCGCGCAATACCGCGAACTGGCTGCATTTGCTCAGTTTGGTTCCGATCTTGATGCGGTGACGAAACGACAGCTTTCCCGTGGTGAGCGTTTGGTAGAAATCCTGAAGCAGGGACAGTATGTTCCGATGCCTGTTGAAGAGCAGATTGTTTCGATTTTTTGCGGGATTAACGGATTCTTGGATGATTTGGATGTCAAATCGGTACTCCGGTTTGAACGCGAACTGCTCGAGTCAATGCGCAAACACAACACAGAGATTTTCGACGCAATTCGTACATCCAAGAAAATTGACGAGACAACCGAAGCCAAACTTAAGGCTGCGATTGACTCTTTCAAGAAGACCTTTGTTCAGTAAGGATTCCAATGCCTCAAGCACGTGAAATCCTCCGACGGATCTCGTCGGTCAAGAACACGCAACAGATCACACGCGCCATGAAAATGGTCGCGGCTGCGAAGTTGCGTCGCGCACAAGACCGTATGATGGCAATGCGTCCCTATGCGGATTCATTGAACAAAATGCTTCGGTACTTGGCGGTAGACTTGGTTGGCGATGAGCATCCGCTTTTCTTTAAGCGTGAGCCAAAGAAGGTGCTGACAATTGTCATTGCCGGTGACCGTGGGCTTTGTGGTGGTTTCAATACAAATATTATCCGTGAAGCCAACCGCCACCTGAACGGGAATCGCGACATTGAGCATGAGCTGATCACAATCGGCAAGCGTGCAACCATTGGAATGCGCAAGACCGGTTTAAAAACGCTCAAGAGTTATAGTGATGTGTTTGACAAACTTTCTTATGTTCTCTCAGGTGAGATTTGCGATCTTCTCGTTGAGAAGTATATTATCGGCGGTGCGGATCAGATTGATGAGGCTTACATCGTTTATAATGAGTTTGTCAACAGCATCGTCCAACGTACCGTTGTCCGCAAAATCATGCCGGTAGACTATAAGGAACTGGCGCAGGAACGGCGCAAAGAGTTGGAAGAGACAAGCAAAGAAGATGAATATCGCCCGATCTATCAGATTGAGCCTGACCCTGAGACAGCTCTGAAACGTCTTGTTTCGCATCGTCTTGCAACGCAGGTTTATCAGGCGGTCCTTGAAAGTTATGCGGCGGAACTTGCGGCACGAATGAGTGCGATGGATTCAGCAACGAACAATGCAGATGAAATGATTGGGAAGTTAACCCTTGATTATAACCGTGCACGGCAGGCCGGTATTACTGGTGAGCTGTTGGACATTGTTGGGGGAGCCAATGCACTGTCAGGTTGACGCAATATTTTCAAGTGCAATTTATTCTTGAGTCTTACTTTCTTTTAAGACAGACAGCAACAAAGAAACATATGGTTGACAGGCGTACATCGCTTCTGAATGGAGATAGCAAATGATCCAACAGGCAGAAAAGAAATCCGGTCGTATCAGGCAGGTTTCGGGGCCGGTTGTGGACGTTGAGTTCGACATTGACTCGCTTCCTGACATTTATTCGGCTTTGATTACCGAAATCGACGGCAACCCGCTGACACTGGAAGTAGCTCAGCACATTGGTGACCGTTCAGTTCGTGCAGTCGCGATGAGCTCGACCGATGGGCTTGTGCGCGGACAGGAAGTGAAGAACACAGGTAAACCGATTTCTGTTCCTGTCGGTGAAAAGGTTCTAGGCCGCATCCTGAACGTTACAGGTGAACCGATTGATGAAAAAGGTGCGATCAACGCCGAAAAAGAATACCCAATTCACCGCGAAGCTCCAGCCTTTGATGAACAGGAAACGACAACGGAAATGTTGGAAACTGGCATTAAAGTTATCGACCTGCTCCAGCCAATCCCGAAGGGTGGCAAAGTTGGCCTTTTTGGCGGTGCTGGTGTTGGTAAGACCGTTGTGATGAAGGAACTCATCCGCTCGATTGCAATGGAACATGGTGGTCGGTCTGTTGTGGCAGGTGTTGGTGAACGTACCCGTGAAGGGAACGATCTCTGGCTGGAAATGATGGAAGCCGATGTTATGGATAAAACGGCTTTGATCTATGGTCAGATGAATGAGCCGCCAGGAGCCCGTTTGCGTGTTGCTCTGACTGCGATGAGTGTTGCTGAATACTTTCGCGACGAAGAAAACATGGACGTGCTTATCTTTATTGATAACATTTTCCGCTTTGTTCAGGCCGGTAGTGAAGTGTCTGCGCTGCTTGGGCGTATGCCGTCTGCGGTTGGATATCAGCCGACACTTGCGACTGAAATGGGTGCGCTGCAGGAGCGGATTACATCAACAAAGAAGGGTTCTATTACCTCGATTCAGGCTATTTACGTTCCTGCTGACGACCTGACTGACCCGGCGCCTGCAACCTGTTTTGCGCACTTGGACGCGACGACTGTTCTTTCGCGTCAGATTGCAAGTCTGGGGCTGTATCCGGCTGTTGACCCGCTGGACTCTACCAGTACGATTCTTGACCCGCGTATTGTGGGCGAACGGCATTATACCGTTGCCTCACAGGTTAAGTTACTTCTTCAGAAATACAAAGACCTTCAGGATATCATCGCAATTCTAGGTATGGATGAACTTTCAGAAGAAGATAAGTTAACAGTTGCTCGCGCTCGTAAAATGCAGCGTTTCCTTAGCCAGCCGTTTTATGTTGCCGAACAGTTCACTGGCATGGAAGGCCGTTACGTCAAGATTGAAGATACTGTTGACGGTTTCGATCAGATCATCAATGGCAGCTGTGACGACTTGCCGGAGCAGGCGTTTCTGTATGTCGGCACGATTGATGAAGCGCGTGCAAAAGCGAAGAAATTGAGCGAGTGATTTTTATTAATAACAATTTAGAATATCCTCGTGCTATCCGTTCATGGTAGCACGAGGATATAACCAAAATATCGCGACAGGAAAAGTGTTATTTTTTGCGGTATTTAATGACAAGGAGCAAGGCGTTGTCCGACGAAGGCGAACCGAATCTGATTCAATCGTTCCGCTGCAGGATCGTGACTCCGCAGCGCACGGTCTTCGAGGGGGATATCCGCGAACTGGCAACTGAAACGCCCTTTGGTTCAGTTGAAATTCGTCCAAGGCATGAACCCCTTATGACTCCGCTGAAAATTGGTATCATGCGTCTTACCCGTTGGGAGCGCCGTAGCGAACACGGTGGGCATGAACAATTCGCCGTCCATGGTGGGTTCCTCGACATGAATGGCAAAGAAGCAGTCATTATCGCTAACGCTGCTGAAAGCGGAGATGACATTGACCTTGAGCGTGTCCAGCAATCGAAGGCACGCGCGCAGGAACGGCTGGATGCAATTTCCCGTAAAGCTGCCGAAAGCGAAGGGCTGGATCCGGTTCGCGCTGAGGCTGCACTCCTTCGCGCACTGACACGTTTGCGGGCAACAGAAAAAGCGGTCTGACCCTCCTGCAATGGAGAGTGTTGATCTTTCAGTATGCCATCTGATCTCGACAGCCCGGTTCAATATCTAAAAGGCGTTGGCCCTGCTAGGGCTGAGGACTTTGCAAAACTCGGGATCGAAACGATCCGCGATATTTTATTTACATTCCCACGAAGACTTTCCGACCGGTCAAATATCCAGCAAATTTCAAATCTGCAAGAAGGTGACGAGGCAGCTGTCTTAGTCCGCCCTCTCTCTTCACGCGAAAGCAGGGTTCGAGGCGGACGTATGAGCTTGGTAACGATGCGCGTTTCGGATGGAACGGGTACGCTTGAAGCAATCTGGTTCAACTGTCCTTGGATCGCCAAGCAATTAATGGATCAAGAGGTTTTGCTGTACGGCAAAGTGAAACGCGGGGCTTCCGGTCTAAAGATGGATCATCCCCACCATGAAGTCGTACAGGAAAACAATGACAGCCTAAGTATCGGACGTGTTGTTCCGATCTATCCGTGTACAGGCGGGCTCTCTCAAAAAGTATGGCTTAAGATCATGCAGAATGCGCTGGAGTTGCATGGTAAAGATCTCACCGAATTTTATCCGGATGAATACTTACGAAAGATGGAATTCCCCTGCCTTTCTCAGGCGGTTCATGCTATGCATTTTCCCACTGACGGTGAAGCGCATGAAGCTGCATGGCGACGACTCGCATTCGATGAATCATTATTTATGCAGCTTGCCATAGGAATGAGACGTCATGCGTTTGAGGAAGAACTTCCCGGAAGGGCTTTTAGCATTCAGCCGGAGCTTGATGTCCGCATCCGCAAACTATTCCCCTTCCCTTTTACCGCGGCGCAGAATAAATGTATTGCGGAAATTTCTTCCGACATGACCTCACGCAAGCCAATGCACCGCCTCCTGCAGGGGGACGTTGGTAGCGGTAAAACTGCAGTTGCACTTTATGCGATGCTCGCTGCGGTTGCCAGCGGAGCGCAGGCGTGCCTGATGGTGCCTACCAGTATTCTTGCGCAGCAGCATTTTTTGACCATCGAAAAGTTTCTGGCAAACAGCAAGCATAATCGTGTTCGCGTTGAATTGATGTGCGGGGGGTTAAACGAGAAAGAGCGCGAACGCCTTCGCATGCAACTCGCAACCGGCACCATTGACATTCTTATTGCAACACATGCGGCGATTGAAGAAAATGTGCAGTTTAAAGATCTTGGCCTTGTAGTTATTGATGAACAGCATAAATTTGGCGTCGGACAACGAACCGCACTCGCGGGAAAAGGAACAAGGCCGGACATTTTAGTCATGACCGCAACCCCAATCCCGAGAAGCCTCGCGCTAACGGTTTATGGAGATCTGGACGTCAGTGTCATTGACAGCCTGCCCCCTGGGCGCAAACCTGTCAAAACGACCGTTCCTGACACGCGAGAATGGCCAAAAGTCTGGGAATTTGTACGGAGAGAGATTTCACGTGGGCATCAAGCCTTCATCATCAGCCCTCTTGTCGACGAGAATCCGGATCTTGAGCTACAATCGGCGACAGAAGCGTTTGAACATCTGCAAAACGAGGAACTGCATGGATGCCGACTCGCGCTTTTACATGGAAAAATGAAACGGGAAGAGCAGCAGGAAACCATGGGGCTGTTTCGCGAAGGCGCAATCCAAGCTCTAATTTGCACCGTTGTCGTCGAGGTTGGAGTTGATATTCCGAATGCGACCACAATGGTAATTCTGCATGCTGACCGCTTTGGACTTGCCCAATTGCACCAGCTCCGCGGCCGTGTCGGACGAGGCGGCCTAAACGGATATTTCTTCTTACTATCTGACGCACAAGGGGATACAGCAAGAAAGCGTTTATCGGTACTAGAAGATAGCGCAGACGGGTTTAAAATTTCCGAGGAAGACTTGAAACTCAGAGGCCCGGGTCAGTTTTTAGGAACACGGCAACATGGACTTCCTGAATTAAAACTGGTCGACATTTCGCGGGATTTTGCTATGATACTGCAAACACGGGATGAGGCCAGACGTATTCTGCAGAAGGATCCTCAGCTTAGAGCCCCATCCCACCGGTCATTGCGAGAAGAACTGAAACGATTTATGGCGAAATCAGAATCGCCGGATGTAGGTATAGGATAATTGCAGTGGCTTCGCAACCGGCACGAATGAAAGTGTAAGTATATAACTCGGCAGAAAAATGACAAATGACAGAAAAGAAGAAACAAAAGGAGAAATGAATGCAGTTTGATTTTTTAGACACCCTCAAGTATGACGCCAACGGCTTGATCCCATGCATTGCGCAGGATTATGAAACAGGTGAAGTTCTGATGGTTGCGTACATGAATAAAGACAGCCTCCGCGATACTCTTGAGAAAAAACTGTGCAGCTACTGGAGCCGCAGCCGCCAGAAATACTGGGTCAAGGGCGAATCGTCGGGGCACACGCAGGAAGTGAAGGAAGTTCGCTTTGACTGTGACAAAGACTGCATATTGATCAAGGTAAAGCAGAACGTTGCCGCATGTCACACCGGCTACCGCAGCTGCTTTTTTCAATTGTTGAATGAAGATGGCCAACTGGTTGAAGATGGCAAAAAGATGTTTGATCCGGATGATGTCTATAAAAAGTAATGAGGCTTTGCGGTCAAATTTATGATAGCACCAACAAAGGAACAACGGAATATGCACCGGTATCGTTATCGTGAGCAAGAGCTTTATTGTGAGAATGTCCCTGTTGCTACACTTGCAGAAGAGTACGGAACACCTCTCTGGGTGTATTCGCGCAAAACGCTGGAAGATAATTATAAGGCAATTAGCGAAGCGTTTTCAGCAGTGGATTGTACAATCTGCTTTTCAGTCAAAAGCTGCTCATCACTTGGAGTATTGGGCGTTTTTCGCGAGATGAACAGCGGATTTGATATCGTTTCCGGTGGCGAACTTCATCGCGTCATTAAAGCCGGTGGCGACACCTCGCGCGTTGTTTATGCCGGTGTTGGCAAAACCGATGACGAAATCCGCTATGCGATCTCTCACAATATCATGATGTTCAACGTCGAAAGCGAAGACGAACTTGCAAACATCAGCCGCATTGCTGAAGAAATGGATGCCATCGCTCCCGTTTCTTTGCGTCTGAATCCGGATGTTGACCCGAAAACACACCGCAAAACAACAACCGGAAAAAAAGAAAACAAGTTCGGGATTGATCTTGCAATCGCAGCGCAAATCGTCAACAACATCCGCGACTATCCCGGAGTACGCTTGATAGGCGCTGACGTTCACTTAGGAAGCCCGATCAACTCCCCTGCTCCGTATGCAGAAGCGCTGGAGAAAATCGTCCCATTTATTTTGGAACACCGCTCAGAAGCGGCCCCATTTACTCATATGAACTGCGGTGGGGGATTCGGACTGTTTTACAAAGATGAAGCAGTCCCTACGTTCAAAGAGTATGCAGACACAATTGTTCCATATATCCAGAAACTTGGATGCAAGCTTGTGCTGGAGCCCGGTCGCAGCATGGCAGGTAACTCTGCCATCCTTTTGGCTGACGTTCAGTATACGAAGACAAATGGCGAAAAAACATTCGTAATTATCGACGCGGGAATGAACGACCTGATCCGACCGGCGATGTACGAATCATATCATTTTCTTTGGCCAATCATTACGGATAATACTCCAAATTGGAACGGTGTCGGTGAAACACCTGCAGATGAAAGCAAGCTGATTCCAACAGATGTTGTTGGCCCGATTTGCGAATCCAGCGATGTCTTTACACATGACAGGCCATTGCCACCAATGCAACGCGGTGACACGGTCGCAATTTTTTCGGCTGGTGCGTATGGGTCAACAATGTCCAGCAACTATAACTCCCATCCCCGCGCTGCAGAAGTACTAGTCAGTGGCGAAGAGTGGGCGATTATCCGTCAGCGCGAAACATGGGACGATTTGATTCGTCTTGAAACAGGTATCTGAAAGCGAGGTGTATTACAATATACGCAACGACCGACTACATTTCCGGCACGAGCGAATTATTAGTTTTACGGTCAAAAGGAGGAAGTCGAATGAATGTTCTGGTAACAGGCGGCGCCGGGTACGTCGGATCCCACGCAGTCGCAGCACTGCGGGAATCGGGATATACGCCGATTGTTCTGGATACACTGGAACGCGGTCACCGATCTGCTGTTCGTGGAGAAGAACTGATTGTTGGTAATACCGCTGACCGCGATTTGGTTATGCGTGTTATCAAAGAATTTCATATTGAAACCGTCATGCACTTTGCCGCTTATGCCGAAGTCGGCGAGAGTATGTCCAATCCGATGAAGTATTACATGAACAACACCCAGGCAACAATCCGCCTGCTTGACGCGATGATGGAGAGCGGAGTTCGTCAGTTCATCTTCAGTTCCACAGCTGCAGTTTACGGCCAACCGGAACACAGCCCGATTGATGAGACTGCACAAAAAACTCCTGTCAATTTGTACGGCCACAGTAAACTGGCTACAGAAGAAACCTGCGAATGGATCAGCCGCCAATCAGATTTCCGTTACGTCGCCTTCCGTTATTTTAACGCATGCGGTGCTCATACCAGTGGTGAAATTGGAGAGGCACACAGTCCGGAAAGCCACCTTATTCCTCTTATTCTGCAGGTTCCGATGGGTCAGCGCGAGTCGATTAAGATTTTTGGCTCAGATTATCCTACTCCCGACGGTACTTGTATTCGAGACTATATCCATGTTTCCGATTTGGCTGAAGCCCATATCTGCGGCATGAAATACCTGATGGATGGCGGCGAATCAGCGGCGATTAATCTCGGTACAGGCCACGGCTATTCTGTCCGCGAAATTATTGATGTGGCGCGCAAGGTCACTGGCCATGCAATTCCGGCAGTTGAAGAAGACCGCCGTGCTGGCGACCCGCCGTCCCTTGTAGCCAAGGTCGATAAAGCATCGAAATTTCTGAAATGGAAGGCCTCGCGCAGTGATTTGGAAAATATCATCCAGTCGGCGTGGGTATGGCACAAAGGCCACCCAAGCGGCTACCCCGGCACGCGCACCTCAGGCC
>QKHZ01000282.1 GCA_003249795.1 bacterium
ACATACATACGGCTCATCCCTTCGACAGGCTCAGGACTGGCCGGAGATTCGCCCTTCCGTATTCCGCCTGCGGTTTATCGCATGCATAAGCCGCCATCAACCGATATTGTCTGTCCGGTGATCCATCCGGCATCTTCTGATGCAAGGAAACGTACTATACCGGCGACCTCTTCCGGTGATCCGAAACGCCCCATGGGAATGGCTGCAAGCTGCTTGACTTTGCGGGTTTCAGGTATGTCGGCGGTCATGTCCGTTTCGATAATTCCCGGCGTAATTGCGTTTACCGCAATTCCAGATGGAGCCAGTTCGCGTGCAGCGGTGCGTGCGAGTCCGAGCAGGCCTGATTTTGACGCACTGTAGGCGCAGCGCATCAGGTCTCCCAGCAGCGCTGCATCGGATGAGATATAGATGATACGTCCCTCTTTCCTGCGTACCATGAGTCGTGACAACGCCTTGGTCAATAGAAAGGCAGAATCAAGGTTGGAAGCCATAACTTTGCGCCAGTCTTCAAGTTTTGTGAAAGAGAGCAGCTGGCTGTACATTATGCCTGCATTGCATACCAGGGTGTGAATCGGACCGAGTTTGTCTGTAACATCTTTTACGAGGGCGTTGACTTGGTTTTCATCAGTAAGATCCGCCTGGAAAGCGCTTGCCATTCCTCCCGCAGCGTTTATGGCGGTCACAGTTTCATTTGCGGCATCAACGGATGAATTGTAGTGAACGGCTACACTGAATCCATCTGCGGCTAAAATCTTAGCGATTGACCGGCCGATGCCTCTGGCTGCTCCTGTGACAAGTGCTGTTTTCATGATAACTCCGTTAAATGGCTGAAAATGTGAAAATCAATTACACTAATCCGCTAATGCACTAACATTTCATGCTTGCATGAATTGCCTGACTGCATCTTCGTCCACAACTTCCACGCCGGTTTTCTGCTGAATCTCTTCGAGATCAAGCCCGTTTTTACGGGCGAGCCGCCTTGCTTTAGGGGTGGCGCGTACACGCTCCTTGCGTTCAGACGTTTTAACTGTATCGCCACCGCCTGCTTCGCCGCGGTAATTTGCCATAATCATGCTGTTTTCTGTTTCAGCTTCAGGATCATCCTCGCCAGCTGCACCGCTTAGGGCGGCAATATAACCAGTGGGAACAACACTTTTTTCAGGAGCAAGTATCTGGATCAGTTGTCCATCTTCAGGGGCCTCCAGTTCATAAACTGCTTTATCGGTTGTCAGCTCTGCAATGGTTTCGCCTTTTTTCAGCTGTTCGCCGGGTGATTTTTTCCAAGCTGTAATGGTTACATCAACAAGATTTGCATCAAGCTGTGGAATTGTAATACGTGTCATTCTGTTGTTCTCCTGTATTTGTTGAAGTCGTTGAAGTCGTTGAAGTCGGTGCAGTTATTTCCCCAATGCCGGTAACAGAGGAATCATGTCGGTTTCGGTTTTGTTGCCGGCTCCGTCAATAAACTGTATGCGCATCCAGTCGGGATCTGCTGCAACCGGCTTAACTGATATAGGGGTAACCGTGTTTTCAACATAACCGCCCTGCCATTGGCGGGACGCGATTCCGCTAAGGTCATATGCAACATAGTTGAGTTTGTCTTTGTCTGTCCATGGCGATAAAATTGAAAATGAGCGTAACTGGGAGATGGATTCTTTGTTTTTCGCACACAGGTAGCAGGTGATGAAGCTGACGCTGAACGACTTATTGTCATCGGTGAGCGTGCGCAGGAAGTCTCTTACATTGATTATGAGGTCATTCCATACACCGGACTCAGTGCTGATATTTCCAGTGATAAATTTCTGATGTTCGGGATCCATAAGATCCAGGGTGACGCTTTCTTTTTTGCCGCGATTGCGCCTGTTGGCATCATAAAAGGAAAGCCTGTAGGGGTGTTTCAGGTGCGGATTGGCAATCGTCCTGAAGGAAATCGCGAGGAATGGATATTTCTCTGTGTCCCAGAATGGAGAATCGAATTTGCGTTGCAGGTATGCGGCGCCTTTTTCATCTCCCCTGAACTGCAGAACTCTGCCTTCCGGTGTTTCAACAGTTTCCGTAGTTACATTCTGATGACGTGTGAAAACCTGATCAACACTGATGAGACTGGGATTCCATACATAAGCGTTAGCCGGTGTGTTTTTATTCAGGAATGAAGGCGGACGTTTATCTGATGCTTTATCAACCGGTATGTTGATAATATACGGATCAAGCCTGTTTCCTGCTGCATCGGTGATTCCTGATATCGTCAGTGGCAGTTGTTCTCCGTTTTTGACGTCTATTAAGTGTTTGCGCAAAGTCCATATCCAGTCCAGTTGGATGTGCACAGTTCCATGACCGATGTTGCAGAAGCCGTTATCCTGTGAAATATCGAGTTCTATGCCGTTACAGGTGAAAACCATATCATTGATTACCGGTGGAGCAACAGGATCGGCAATATGGAAGTTCAGGCAGCTGCCGTTATATTCGGCAACCGGATCAATTGTATAAGAAACGGCAGGGCCCTTGCTGTCGAGAACAAACGGCATGTCTGCAG
>QKHZ01000258.1 GCA_003249795.1 bacterium
ACGGCAGTCTGACGCTATCTGCTGAAAACGGTGTCGAGTACCTGTTGCAGGACAGCAGAAAGTTCGGCGGAAAAAACTTCGATTTGCGGTTGATGTTTGCTGCGTCGGATGAGGCTGCGGGAACGTTCTCTCTGCGTGTCAGCGTTGAGTTTTCGCAAGACGGGAGCCTGCCGGCTGCAACAACCGCCAGCGCAGACGATGACATGCTCAAGGCGAAATCATGGGAACATACGCCGGTGATTATTCTCAAGCTTGACGACCTTGTCCGCTCGACCGCACTGACGCGACGGTGCGTTGATTATCTGATTGAGCAGAAGGTTCCGGCTTCGTTCGGGATTATCGGGTACAGTCTGGAAAGTCCGAACAATGATTTTCTTGCATTGGTCGAAAAGATGAAGAAAAGCGGCTTGTTTGAGTTCTGGAATCACGGTTATATGAAGCGAACCCCGCAGGATAAGCTTGGTGAATTTGAAGTCGAGTCGGCAGAGCAGCAGAAGGCGTCGCTTCTGAAAACGATTCACCTGGCGAAGGATAAGCTAGGCGTTGATATGACTGTTTTCGGTCCGCACTGGAGCGGGACAAATCACGCGACGGAAGAGGCGCTTGTGCAGCTTCCGCAGATCAGGGCTGTCTTTTATTACACCAAGAAAAATCCGGGGCGGGACTGGTTTGTTTTTGAGCGGCGGTTTGTGTTGGAGGAGCCGATCTTTACCCCGAATCTGGCGAATATCAAGAAGCGGTTTGAGGCTGGAGACTGGCAACTCCCCTATCTGGCTTTGCAGGGGCATCCGGATCAATGGGGCCGCAAGCCCGAGAGCTTCGACGAGTTTACCCGTATCGTGCAGTATTTAAAAAATCAGGGATGCGTTTTCATGACGGCATCGCAGTACCTTGACTCGCTGCAGAAAGGAAACTGACCATGAACGTTGATCATGCAGAGACCGGGATCTGTACCGCTGATTTTCACGAGGGCTGGCGGCGCTTGTTTTCTCTCGTCGAGTTGTTGGTTGTCGTTGCGATTATCGGCATCCTTGCGGCGCTGCTTATGCCGTCGCTGCGTACGGCCCTGACGACGGCGAGGAGCGCGGCGTGTATCAATAACGAGCGGCAGGTCGGGATTATCTTCAGTTCCTACGAAACCGAAAATAGCGATAAGGTCATTCCGTTCCGGTTGAACTATGGTAAGACGATTGAATACATTTCTCTTTTGACCGATTCAGATTACCTGCATGTTACCAGTACGAACGCGAGCGCATCGGGATCAAAAGACTTTACGGTTTTTCGCTGTCCTGAAGGGATTGACTTGCGTGGGTACGGTTCGATCACCGATCGCTACGATGAGAATGGAAAATATTTCTGGCGGGCGACCAGTCCGGTCACTGGGCTTGTGGCCGACAGTCACTATGCCATTAATGCCAGCACAAGCGTCAAGTATTATCCGTGTCTTCGGGTTCCGCTGGATACCGGGTCGACGGTACTCGTCACACTCAGTTCGCTGCCCAAGCCAAGCCGGTTGGTGCGGATGCTTGACGGTTTCTGGGGGAACTATCAGTCCCAGCCGCAGCGGCTCAACGCCAGACACAGCAATGGGCAGACGACCAATGTCCTGAAGTTTGACGGATCGGGAAGGTCTGCGCCTATCGCTTTGATCCCGGACAGCTTTTCGTCAAAAAGCTACCTGACCAGTAAATTCCCGGAATTCATCTGGCGTCTGGATCAGTAGGCCGGTTATAGTTTCATTTATGGCAACACTTATTCTTTTGCGACAATCGTCACGCGGAAGACCGGAGCGCAGCAAGCTGTGCATCAGGAAAATCCCGCATCCCATTCTGGAGGAAAAACCGCATGCACCGACTTCGTCACTTGTCATCTCTGCTCCTGCTTGTGTTGTTGTCTCTGTGTGTCAGTCGTAGCGATGGAGCGGATCTGCCTGAATGGTTTGTACCGTCCGCTGACGGGTCATTCCGTCTTGACGGGCTTGTTCACGGCCGGATTGTTTTCTTCGACTCGAACTGGAAGATGTGTGACCAGTCGCCGTCAACCATTCTTTCGCCTGCAAAAAACGGCAATCAATTTACCGCAACGTTTGTGTTGCACGATAATGCAAAAATGGCGCTGAAGGAAAGCGCGATTGTGGATAACGGTGGCGTGCGGTATTCGGTGGCGCTGCGAAGCTTTGCAGGAAGTGTCAATGCCAAACAGGTCAGTCTGGCGCTGACGCTGCCTGTGGATAAGTATGCGGGCAGGACAGTTCAGATTAACGGACAACCCCAGACGCTGCCAGTGGATTTTGGAAAAGTGACGTTGTCTTCGGCGCGAGTCAGTCGCGTATCGATTCCCATGTCATCCGGCAATCTTGTTGTCAGCGCGGACAATGAATTTGTTTATCTGATTCAGGATAACCGGAAGTACAACAGTTCAAACTATGAACTTCGTTTCCTGCTTGCGCCATCGTCGGGTGATATCACAGAAGCCTCAATCAATCTGAAATTTGAAAATGTTCCGTTGACGGCACAGGTCGTCGATTTGCGAGCGGCCGCGAATATGGGTTTTCAGGATCAGACGGCTGAGGACGGCAAAGGCGGCTGGACAGATCAAGGACCGGAAAATGACCTGCATATGTTGAAATCCGGACGTATGAACTGCTATGGTGTTCCGTTTGACATCCTTGCGCCGTCATCCAACAACGGGAAAAGCTGCGTTGTTCTTTCCGGTCGAAACGGTAGCGGTTTTCCTGTAGAGGCGACGATTGGCACTGGCGACAAGCCGCTACGAAACCTTTATCTTCTCCACGCCGCTGCCTGGGCGCGTGATACCGAGTCCTGCGGGACAATTGAAGTCGAATATCAGGATTCGGAAAAATCATCGATTGACGTCAAAACCGGTCGCGACGTTGCCGACTGGTGGGGAGCGTGTCCAGTCGAGAATGGGGCAGTTGTTTGGACAGCCGAGAATCGCAGCAGTTATGTGGGGCTGTACATGTCGCGCTTTATACTCCAGAACAAACCGGTTCGGAAGATTACGCTTCGCAATTCCGGTAACGCGGTTTGGATGGTTGTCGCCATGAGCGGCATTGCTGAAGAAATCCCTCTTCCTGTTCAGCAGGCGGAATATTATGTTGTAGAAAACAACGAGTGGAAACCGTTTTCTCACAGCTTGGATGTCAAATCCGGAAGCGCGCTGGATTTTTCTTTTCTGGCAGATGCACCAGCCGGAAAGCACGGCCGGGTCATTATCAATCCGAAAGGAAAGTTCGCCTTCGAGGATGCGGTGGACACTCCGGTGCGTTTCTACGGCAGCAACCTTTGCTTTGGTGCAAACTTTCTTGAGAAGCAGCAGTGCGAAAAACTAGCGCAGGATTTTTCCCGCTACGGTTACAATGCCCTGCGTATTCATCACCACGATCAGGGAATGATCGACGCCTCGCAAAACAATTCGTTGACGCTTGACAACAGTCAGATGGATAAGCTCGACTATCTTTTCTATTGCATGAAAAAGAACGGGATTTACATAACGACCGACATTTATGTATCAAGGCGTTTGACACCATCCGAAACTGGCGTCTTCAAGCAGAACAGCAGGGATATCAAGGCCCTGGTTCCGTTCTCAACGCTTGTGATGGAAAATATCAAGTCGTTCGCCGCGTCCTGGCTCAATCACGTCAACCCTTATACCGGTATCGCCTGGAAAGACGATCCTGCACTCTTTGCAATTTCTTTTGTCAATGAAAACACGATGTACTCGTCTTGGCAAAGGACGCCGGAAGTAAAGCAGGCGTACGGCAAAGAGTTTGACGCGTGGGTTGCGCAAAATCATATTCCTGCGTCAACTGCCGCAGAGCGAGAGGCGGCTCTTTGTCGTTTCTCCACACAGATGCAGATCAACAGTTATGAGCAGATGCGCAGCTACGTGAAGGATGAACTCGGTTGCAACTCGGTTTACTCCGATTGCAATATGCAGGCGTATCGCGCCCAGCAGATCGCCCGGAACCATTTCGACTATGTCGATAACCACGGCTACTGGGACCACCCGCGGTTTCCGGTGCAACCGTGGCGTTTTCCTTATGGCTTTCACAATACCAGCGTACTTAAACGCGCCTGCTCGATGCCTGCTGAAATGATGCCGACGCGGATCTTCGGCAAGCCGTTCACATTCACCGAATACAATTATGTTTTCCCCAATGTCTATCGCAGCGAAGGTGCGCCGGTTATGGGGGCGTATGCGGCGCTGCAGGACTGGGACGCAGTTTACCGTTTTGCATTTTCGCACAACCAAGAAAACGCCACCAGCGTCCGGCCTGCTGGCGGGTTTGATGTAGCGACTGACCCCATCGCACTGCTGGGCGAGAGGATTGCGGCTCTGCTTTTCCTCCGTGCAGATATCAGTTCGGCTCAAAAGAAAATCCCCTTTGTTATGGACAACAGCGTTATTGATCTTCCCGGTAGCGGCACGAATGGAAACGGATTCAGTAAGCCGTATAGCCGCCTTGGATTGATTCACCAGATCGGAACTGTTGTTGCGGATAATCAGTTCAGTTTGCCTGATGGCTCTTTGTCCTGCGTTACGGCGCAGCAACCGCTCAGGCAGAAGAACTGGGGTGTACCGTGTGTTGACGACGGCGAAGATGTGATGCAGCAACTCGGTAAGTTGAGCCTGCCCGACTCCGGTTTGTCACACGATCAGCAGGATGTTTTTAATAGCGACACAGGTCAGATCCGGTTGGATGCGGCGACCGGTTGTCTGCGTATCCGGACGCCTCGCAGCGAATGTCTTGTCCTTCCGGCTGGAACGGATGCGCAAAGCGGTGTCATGACGGTTTCGGCGTGCAATACATATAGCACGGTCTTTGCCGCAAGCCTTGACGATCAGGATCTGAAAGACAGCAACCGCGTATTGCTGCTGCACTTGACCGACATTAAAAATTCGCTGACAAAATTTGCAAATGACCGGATGACCCAACTTGAGAAGAACGGCAATCTTCCGCATCTGGTGAAGTGTGGAAGTGCGGACGTCAAACTCTGTACGTCGCATACGACCTCGCCCCAAGTATGGGCGCTGGATATCACAGGAAAACGTCTCGGGGAAATCGACTGGAACGCTGGCGGGTTTACCGCGATAACCGCCAGCCCGTACGGACAGGTGATGGCGTATGAACTGGTTTGGAAATAGTTGCGCCTTCTGTTTATGGACGGTCGGGTTTGTGTTCCGAGCCTGGAGATTTTTTCATGATCTTGCGGTAGGCTTTTGAAAACGCGTACGAATCACTGAAACCGAAATGTCCGGCAACCTGATCGAGCCTGAGGCCGTTTGCCCGAATCAATTCCCGCGCCATCAGCATCTGCCGCTGGCGGAGATATTTAAGCGTTGTCGCGCCGCGGTGGCGTTTAAACAGTCTCGCGAGATGTTCTTTTGAATAACCTGCATATCTTACAATCGGCGCGATATCGTGCAGCGTGTCGAGGTTGGCTTCGATGTACAGACAGACGCTTTCGACGATTTCTTCTCCGTCCGATATGCTGTGCGTTTTGGCGATCTTGTCATTATTAAACATTCTTAGTAGCAGGTGCAGGTAGCTGTTGCAGATCTGCTGTTTCATCAGAAGATCGGATAAGGCAAACTGCAGCATCTTCTCACAAACATCGTATGCCTCTTCTTTGACCGGATGCAGTTCAAACGCGTCTCCAAGTTGCAACCCGTATTTTCTTAAGAGTTGTTTCTTTTCCCTTCCGGTGCAGATGACGTAGATCTCCATATCCTCGGTCACTTCTATCTGCACATCAGCCTGATATTCGAAGATAATCAGGCTTCCGGAATGGATCTCCGTGTCGATTCCTGCGAGGGTGACTTTGCTTTTTCCGGATTTGACTAAAATAAATGTTGTGACATCAATTGCGTCAGCGCTGTATTTCGAACCTGCCTGCCAGATTTCATATGCAATCCTGTGCAATGCCGAATCGTAGCCCGATTGCATGTCGGTCGGGAAATACTTTTCGCTTTTTGCCAGATACCGTATTTGGATTCCATGTGCCATAAAGTCAATTATGGACATCATTGCGTCATTCTGCAACATTTTTTTTGTGCAGGGGTAGGGTATGTTTTGGTTGTCGTTCTGATTGATGGAAAGGAAAACCGATGGAAGGTCAGCAAATCTATCCCCACGCGAAACAGACAATCGTTACTGAAAACGATTATGTCGGCAAGTCAGCCCGTCCGATTGATTTACCAACGTATGAGACGCATGCAGACCGGTTGCCCCGGCCTTTCTGGAGCGGCCATG
Source organism: bacterium (assembly GCA_003249795.1). Taxonomy (GTDB): domain Bacteria; phylum Planctomycetota; class SZUA-567; order SZUA-567; family SZUA-567; genus SZUA-567. Next base: position 6,278 of record QKHZ01000258.1, read on the forward strand.
ACGATGCGATCCGGTGTTACGATAAGGTCTGGCGTCTTGCGTTTCAAAATCTCAGAAATCCGCAGGAAGGCAGCGGGATGGTTAGCCCGTTTATCTCGACCGCGTTTAACGGATTTCTGTTCATGTGGGACAGTTGTTTCATCCTGATGTTTGCACGTTACGGCAAAAGCGCGTTTGATTTTCAGGGCACGCTGGATAATTTGTATTCCAAACAGCACGAAGACGGATTTATCAGCAGGGAAATTCATGAAGTGAGTGGCATTGAGAGATTCGAGCGACACGACACAGTCAGCACTGGGCCGAATATCATGAGTTGGTGCGAATGGGAATATTATAAAAATTATCATGACATTGACCGTCTGAAACGCATATTTCCGGCATTGCTTGGTTATCATCGCTGGATGCGAAATTACCGCAGTTGGCCTGACGGATCGTGTTGGAGTACCGGATTGGGGTGCGGAATGGATAACTTGCCCCGATGCCCTAATGGATATGACCACATGCTTCATCACGGATTCATGAGTTGGGTTGACGCTACTGCGCAGGCGTTACTGTCGGCAAAATGCCTTAAATTGATGGGTGAAGAGATTGGACGACTTACAGATCTTGATGACATCCGGCACGATATTGATTTTCTGACGAACTATCTGAATAGCAATATGTGGAATGAAACATGCGGGATATATACGGACCGGTTCAGAGACGGGACACTGAGTGATGTCATTACCGTCGGAGGGTTCTGGCCGATTCTTGCGGGAGCTACAGATGATACCAGAGCGGAACGAATGCTGCAGATGCTTGAAGACCCCAAACATTTTAACCGTCCGCACAGAGTCCCCGCGCTTAGTGCATCGCATCCGGAATATAATGCAGAAAACGGAGGCTACTGGAAGGGGGGGGTATGGGCGCCAACCAACTATATGGTGCTTCGCGGGCTGCGGTCACTTGGTACGAACCGGGCGGCAAAGCTGGCGCATGAAATCGGGCTCAATCACGTTGAAAACATCACGAAGGTTTATAATGACACGGAAACTGTGTGGGAAAACTACACGCCAGAAGCGGCAAAACAAGGACAGGCAAAGCCAGACTTTGTCGGCTGGAGCGGGATGGGGCCGGTTGCCATTCTGTTTGAAGAGGTATTCGGCTTGCAGCCGGACATTCCGAATCATCGTCTTGTGTTGGATGTCAGGCTTGTTGATGAATACGGAGTTGAAAATTATCCGTTTTCCGATCATGGCCTGTTGAATATTAACGTTGCAAAACGCGGCAGTGTTAAGGAAAAACCTGAGGTTCGTGTTCAGTCAACAATGGCACTGACGCTGGATATTCATTGGGACGGTGGCTCGGAGGAATTGGAAATTAAGCCGTCAGGAGTTGTGTGCGTCTGAAATCTGCCTTTGTCTGTAATGCACGTCTAATATCAGAAAAACGCCTGCGCCAGTAATAAATGGCGTAGGCGTTTTCGTTGCCGGTTGCTCTCACTGAGCTTGAAGTTGTCTTGTCGTTTTCGCAATAACTGTCCGTGTTGTCGTCTTTAATCCCTTCTGAATTTGATCGTGTATCGGGTCGTTCCGGCAGTCAGGGCAGCAAGGTTGATTGTGTGACGAGGATGCATTGGTGTTTTGCTGTTAACGCTCTGCCGGTAAGGTGTTGTGTCGCGCAGTGTATAGTCTGCAGAAATAAGAAAAGATATGCTTTTGGCAAGAATAGATTATACAGTACGGTTATGGGTAAAGGCTTCTGGCGAAAAGCAGATGGAGGTGAAATGCGAAGTGGCAAATATAACAAACTCTATCTGCTGGCGAAAAAACAGCGGGGTTATTTTACCGCCCAACAGGCAATAAAATGTGGGTATCCCAGAAATTATCACAGTAATTATTGCCATAAGGGAATCTGGAAGAATGAGGGACGAGGTTTGTTTCGTTTTCCTGATTGCGACAGTTTTGATCAGGAGGACCGGTATGTTTATTATTTCCTGTGGAGCCGAAATCGAAACGAAGAACCACAAGCTGTTGTTAGCCATCAGAGCGCATCTTATTATCATGGGCTTTGTGCTGAATGTCCTGACCGGTTATATTTGACAGTGCCGCTGTCATTTCAGCATAAAATTCCGGATGAAGTGATTTGTCATTATGAAGACCTGTCGAAAGAGGATGTGGAGGAGCATACAGGCTTTAACGTGACAACAAATGAGAAAACGCGAAAAGATGTCGGGATGTCATCTTTGGCTGAGCGGCAGTATGAAGGAGAGGGGGGGGGATCAGGAAGGTGGTTATCGGGCTTCCATGACGAAGTTGCTGCAGCGCCGGTTTCATGAGGTTCGGGAATCACAGTATGCTAACAAATACGCTTCCGGTTTTACACTTGTCGAATTGCTTGTGGTGATCGCCATCATCGCCATTCTGTCGGCGATGTTGATGCCGGTTATGCAAAAGTCTCTGGAGACAGCCAGAGCTGTTTCCTGTGCAAACAATTACAGACAAATTGGACTGCTTCTGGATGAGTACAATCATGATTTTGACGGCTATGAAATAGCGCATGTTGATTCCGTAAATTATTACGGGACGAGGCTGAGTGATATGCTGATCTGGTATCAATATATTGGATATACGTATCTCGGTTATCAAACAACTCCGTGGAGCATAAACACGCCGTTTGTCTGCCCAAGCCTAGCGCATTATTTCAGGGAGGACATTGCGGATCTTCCCGGCTGTTGTATCCAATTCCGATCAACAATGACTACTGCAGGATTAAGCGACGCTGTTAGCGGAAAAAAACTGGATCGCATTACGTACAGTTCCTCCAAGGTTTCCCGTGTCGCCAGTCATGGGGGGTATGTTTGCGGTTATCTGGCTTCTGCTGATTATCTTGATATTGCGTATCCGCATGAGCGCCGAACGAATGTGCTTTTCCGTGATTCTCACGTAAAGTTGCTTCCGCAATTATTGCCAAACTATCTTGAAGATAAAGCCTTTTGGAACAGATAACCAGTCGATTCGTCCAAATTGTTGATTTTTAATCACATGAAGATTTTCTTATTGGCAACAAGGAGATTCACGCATGCGTTTTCCGGGGACATTGTTGCTTGTGGTACTGTTTTCTTTTTGCTTGCATGCTGCGGAGCCTCGTTTCTATCTTCCGCTCGACGGCAATGGAAATATAATCAGCCCCGACGGAGAAAAGATGGGCGCGGCAAATATCACCGGCGCTTCTGACTATGTTGACGGCATTAACGGCAAGGCTCTGGATG
>QKHZ01000175.1 GCA_003249795.1 bacterium
GTGGCGAGTTGCGCCCGTGGGTAGACGACACGCATGCGCGCGAATCATTCACTGCAATCCCGTATCTGCAGCCGGGTGCGGTACGTTCATACCTGCACGGTTTTCTGGATGGAAAAATCCCGGCAAACCAGATCGCGCAGATCACCGGAAGTTTTGTCGCATTCAATTATCTGATGAAAATCGCGAGCAAATAATCTCTCGCTCCATCTGCCGCCAGCAGACAACCTTGCTCCACGGCATTCCACCAAAACATAAAACAACTCTGTCATAAAAATCGGCTGACGAACATTCGCCAGCCGATTGCATTACTGCTTTTCCGATGCACTTGCACGCATAAGCGTTTTCAAACTCAGGCGTAGAGCGGACCGAGTTCTTCGCAGGTACGGTAGTCGTCGCCACCGAAACGGTCCCACATCGTCGGACGGAAGATGTCCTTCGCATCGATGTTGTGCATGTCAACCGGAATGCGCAGCATTGAGCAGAAGGTGATCATATCCGCACCGATCAAGCCGAAGCTGTTGGCGTCGTGGTTCGGGCCGATCTTGGACATATACTCAAACGAGGTCATGCCGCGCGGTGCCCAGTAGGTTTCCGGCCAGGTCGCGTCGGTTACTTTGCTGATGTGGTCGGCAACTTTCTTCGGCAGTTCAACCGTCTCACCTTCAACCACCGAACAGGTCAGCAGGTTTCCGACAACATTGAAACGGTACGATGTCATCGGGATATTGCCCGGTGTGCGGTAGTGACTGGAGAGGCCGTCGCCCATGAAATACTGCAGGTTTGCACCGATGTATTCGGTTCCCTTGATCGCAGCGGCTTCGAGCTTCTTCTGCAGTGCCGGTGTGCTGCGGATTTTTTCATATGCTTCCTGAACGGTCAGTTTCTTGCCGCCGACCAGTTTGAAAATATCGACCGCATAGTCAAGTGCGCCAGCGCCGGAGTTGCGCTTGTCGATGATCCCGCGCGGAACGATTTTCGAAACGTTTACACCGGTCGCAGACTTGATGCTTTCCGGCGTCCAGTTGGTGCGGATGTCGGCAAACAACTGCGGTGCGCCGCTGAGCAGGAAGGCGATCAGCATGCCGATGCCGTTCTTCGAGTCGTTTTCCGTCGCGACGATCTTTGCCGGACGCGGGCCATTCCAGTCGAACGAGCTGTTGAGGATTGATTCGACCAAATCGAAGTTCGGATACAGGTCGGTCCACATACGCTGGCCTTGCGTACCGGATGCGATTGCGTTTGCCCCCTGCGCGTATTCAACATTCGCCTTGAAGCCCTGTTCCTTACCGACTTTCGGGTCGGCAAGACGCGAGTTACCGACCATCAGGTCGCGGACAATCAGCGCCATCTTGCAGCAGTCGCGCAGCAGGTCGTCATTCGACTGAGGGCGTTTGCCTTTGCCGAAATCGAGTTTGAACTGCTTCATGTATTTGAACGCGCGTTCGAGTTCTTCGTGGTCGTAGAAGCCGTTGTCCATGCGGCCCTTGAGTGCAACCATGTCGACAGAGACCGAACCCATGCCGAGGTATTCCTGCATGAGGTTACGGCGAACGTCTGAACCGATGATCCCCATCGAAACGCCACCGACGGAAAGATAGTTCTTGCCGCGCATCATGGCAATCGACGCCGCACAACGACCAAAACGGATGAGGCGTTCTGCGACGTAATCACAAAGCGGTTTCTTTTCATCTTCAAGGTCAGGCGAGTAGATACTGAAGATCGGGCGTTTCTTTTCGTCCATCGCAGCGGTGAACGCTTTCAGCCACACAGCACCGGGACGGTCGGTCTGGTTCAAACCGTACGCAGCCTGAACCCACTCAGAACTTCCGATGCCCATGCAGGCACCCATCAGTTCGTCACTGTAGCACCACGAGCGGCTGACCCAAATGTTGGCGCTGACGCCCTGCTCGACATAGTACTTCTGCGCGATTGCAGCCGAGCGCGGACCATAAACGATTTCCGGAGCGACAACAACCCGAACCGGTGTACCGCACGGCAGCTTGACCTTTTCAGTCAGTAGGTCATACACGCGTTCTGCAATTTTCCAGGTTCCGGCGACGTTTTCATCATAAGCGCCGTCACGGCCGTCAGCGACAGGCGTGATTGCTATTGTCGGCATGGGACCAACGAGTTCCATTTCCGGCAGATCAAAGAACCGTTTTGATTTGGCAAGCTTTTCGAAATCAGGGCGACACGACGAGCAACTGCGACTCATAACAATCTCCTTTATATTGAGAATACGGGGGCATCCCTATCAGTATTTGTCAGAGTATTCAAACGGTTTTAGTCCATTCCATCAGCCATGGCAATGGAAAACGGTTCTTTCTTTTCTGTTTGACGGCAAAAATCAGGAAAGACGTCTTTCTTGGAATTCACCTGCAATCTGCTCAGAACCGCACATTTCATTCTTAAAATTAATGAAATGTGTAACTTTTCCGCAAGCCGGAGCACTCCATAATCAGAGGACATCTTTTACTTGGATTTCTTATTATAATGTG
>QKHZ01000075.1 GCA_003249795.1 bacterium
GAATATGACAACGCGCGTGACTGGATTCGCGTTATTCACCGCCGTACAAGTCACGACGGTATTGAGTGGTCGGATGCCGAACTTGTGCTTGTGCCTCAGGAAAATGACCGGCAGGACTTGCAGTATTACGTGCTTCAGCACGTGTGGCGTAACGATCACTTTGTGGGTATTGCCGGATATTATCCGGTCAAGGATCAGATCATGGAGCTTCAGCCGCTTGCCAGTAAAGACGGCTGCCAGTGGATTCGGCCGGATTACGGGCCTCTTAACATCAGGGATCAGATACCGGGATGTGACTGGGCGGTGAATATGCTGATGCCATCGGGGATGATTGAGCATGACGGGCATCTCTGGTTCGGAGCAACGGCGTTTAGCTGTAAACATAATGAATCCGGAAAACTGATGCCGGAGCAGTATCGTCAGGAAAGTCTGATATTGCGGCAACGATGTGACCGATGGATTGGCATCGAGTCGTCTGGCGGAACGGCAGAATTTGTCAGCCATCCCAAACGCATGGGGGATATTTCAATTCATGCGGAATGCCTGGAAAACGTCAAGGTTTCCCTGCTTTCGGTGTTCGGCAGAACACTTACGGAAAGAGGACAGCTATTACCTGATGGAAGTATCGAATTTGGCGATTCGCCAACGTATCTGCAGAAAAACGATTGGATTCGCGTAAAGTTGGAGTTCGATACGATTATTTATGACGTTTGATGAGAATTGAGTGCTGTAAAAAGTATAATGGTGCTTACGTCATTTAGTGTAGAAACAGGGTTCAAGCAGCAGCTTGAACCCTGTTTTCTTGAACATCATCGTCAGTTAACAGCATCAGTATGATGGCATCAATAAAATAGCTCAGTACATCCCGCCAAGTCAGTTTGCGTTTGGTAATGCCTGCCATCATGGTCGGAGTCCAGATCTGGTTGCCAAACTTCAACGCCAAATGCGGGCGCATGAAATTATAGTAACAGCCTTGAAAATCAAGCTGTTCAGCCAAGGCTTGAGTAGATCGCGCATGAGCTGGCGTTTGTCGGTGAAGGTAAGACGTATTCCTGCGGATGGTCAAATTCAATCGTTCAATGAAACCGGTGTCCAGGCTCTCGGAATCTTCAGAACATTCAAGCGCATACTTGATCTGCCATGGCTCGCCAATGATAATTTCCCGTTCAACTTTGGTAATGCAATTCTTCTTCCATTTCTTCACAACTTGACCATAGAAACAAGTGGGACCGAACAGACGTTTCAATACCCATTCATATGGTCGAAAACCATCCGTAGTGATCAGCACACGGCCATCAGAAACGTCTTTATGCAAGGTCTTTCCGAACAGTTTCTTTATATTCTTATAGTTTCTTTTACCTACACAAGTGGACGGCCAGAGGCGGGTGCTGACTTCGATGATGGCCATGATCCAAGTCTTATTCTTTCTTGGTCCGACAAATGCCTTGATTTCATCAGCTTGAGGCTCTCTGAGTTCGTAGCTGCGAAGGTGTTTGCCCTAGAAGCGACAGCAAGCGATTCGAGCCCGTTCAAGCCAACGATAAATCGTATTCCATGTCCGTCCAAGGATTCTGGAGATGACCGAGATATTCACACCTTCAGCACTCATATGGCACGCTTGATCAACTTGTTGACGTGATGCTTTTAACTTATGGTAGGCAGAGTTGGTTGTTGAGGAAAATGTAGTTTCGCAAACTTTACAGATATAGCGCCGCCGCCGACCATGCTTGGTTTTATACCATCCGTGGGTGTGAATATTGCCTTGGCCAGCCAATCGGTGCAATGAACAACCCCTATTCGGACACCCCCGACGGCCTTTTATCGTTGCCATGCATCTTGCCTTCCAACTTGTAAATCTAGATGCAACATATTATCATGACAGCAAGTTAAGGGCAAGCACGCAACACTGAACGGCGGAAGCCCGAATGTTGATGTAAATCTTATGCTTATAATCGTTTTTGATTCACTCGTCGTGATGATTCGCTGATTAGTGAAAAAAGTCTTACAGCAAAATATTTCATGTCACGCAACCGATTACCAGCCGGAGTGGATACGGCCTTGCGGTCCGCACGAGCGCCGCAGGCGCTTGCGCAGCTGCTCCAGTTCGTCAATCATATCCTGCGGTAGCTTGTCACCGACGGTTTTGAGGAAAGCTTCGATATCGTCGCACTCGGCAATCCAGTCAGATTGGTTAATGTTAAACAGCTTCTCCAGCGTTTCCGGCAGGACATTGAGACCGGTCATATCCAGTTCATTGTCATTGGGAAGGAAACCGATCGGTGTCTGAACGGCCGGGACTTCGCCGCGGCAGCGCTGCAGAATCCATTCCAGCACGCGCAGGTTTTCGCCAAATCCTGGCCACATGAACTTCCCGTTTTCGTCCTGACGGAACCAGTTGACGTGGAAAATTTTTGGCGGGTTGGGGATTTTGTTGCCCATGTCCAGCCAGAACCGGAAGTAATCGCCCATATTGTAGCCGATAAAGGGACGCATAGCC
>QKHZ01000072.1 GCA_003249795.1 bacterium
TCTCGATATTCTTTTCGCTGACTTCAGAAGAACCTTTCGCAAGACCAAGATCAGCAAGCTGAACATGCTCAAATGAGGTGAAACCAGCTACTGTCAGGCTGTTTTTCACGCAATTTAACGGGCAGCCATCAATCGCGATAATTTTATCAGCAGCTTCGGTTGTCTTCATGATCCCGGAAACACGCCCCCCGATTCCGGCAGTACAAAACATTTTTCCTTTGCCATCTCGCGTCAGCTTCCGAGCAGCCTGATCCGCAATTGCGCCAACATCAGCAGCACCAGAACATGCAAAGATCAATTTCGTTCCGCCACAACAGCTGCATCCACCATCCGCACCCATTACATTCTCCTTTTTTGTTTGGTTCATTCGCAACACAACGCGCCAAAAGGCATTATTACTTGGATAAAATCGTTTTGATTTCGTCCGGTGATGCAACTTTGCCAACAAGTTTGACTTCACCGTCAACGACAAGAGCGGGAGTCATCATCACCCCGAAACCCATGATCTGGTTAATATCACTGACTTTTGTCAACTCATATTCTATGCCAAGTTCTTTTACCGCGGCTTCCGTATTTGCCATAAGCTGCAAACATTTTGGGCATCCCGTCCCAAGCACCTTTATCTCCATTTCATACTCCTTTTCATTGTATAGAACACAAACGACAACTGTTAATCACCGCAAACAAATCCAAACAGGATCCCCGACACAGAGGCCATTGCCATCACCAGCGCAACAAATACGACTGTTTTTTTTGTTCCCAAAACGCTGCGGATCACAAGCATATTTGGTAAACTCAACGCTGGACCGGCCAAGAGCAACGCAAGCGCAGGCCCTTTCCCCATCCCTGCACCAATCAACCCCTGCAGAATCGGAATCTCTGTGAGAGTCGCAAAATACATAAACGCACCCGCAACGGAAGCAAAAAGATTGGCACCGATTGAATTACCGCCAACCGCCTTTTGAATCCACTCCGGCGGAATCACCCCTTCCCCGTCAGGACGACCGAGTAAAAATCCAGCAGCAAGCACTCCGAACAACAACAATGGCAAAATCTGCTTAGCAAATGTCCATGAGGCAGAAAACCAACTCTGCATCTCACCTTTCTGCGATGCAGTAATCACAGATATTCCAAGAAACCCAGCGATAAACGCGACATGAGGATTTTCAGGAAACCCTACAGCCATTGACACCACACACACACCAACAGCAACAACCTTCCACCATACAGCGCCAAGCCAACGCACAAGAACAAATCCAAGACCGATTGCGAAAAATGAAGTCAGCCTCCACTTCCATGCGTAAATGGTAATCCATATATTGTCAGATGCCGCCTGCGGCTTTCCCCAGTTCGCAAAGACCAGCACACCAACCATCATTGCGAAATAGATTGCAGTCACCAATAATGATCGCCCATTTTCCGACTCAGGCATAACAACCTGCGCACGCTGTTGCTCCTCTTTCTCTTTCCGAAAAATAAGCTGCATCAGCAAACCAATCACAATACTGAACAATACCGCACCAACCGCTCGGGCAACTCCGAGTTGTAATCCAAGAACACGCGCCGTCAAAATAATTGCAAGGATATTGATCGCAGGCCCAGAATACAGAAACGCACACGCCGGACCAAGCCCTGCACCCATTCTGTAGATTCCTGCAAACAGCGGAAGAATCGTGCACGAGCAAACGGCAAGAATCGCACCAGAAACAGACGCAACCCCATACGCCAACACTTTGTTTGCGCCTGCGCCCAGATACTTCATCACAGACGCTTGACTGACAAATACCCCAACCGCGCCTGCAATAAAAAACGCAGGCACCAGACACAACAGCACATGCTCACGCGCATACCACTTCACAAGTGCAAGCGATTCAATCACAGCATGCTCAAACCGGGAGACACCGACTGGCAGATAAAAACACATCAAAAACAACCCCAGAATCAGCGCTAGCCATTTCCACTCTCGCTTCCAATCCATCGTAAATCCTCATTGAGCGAATGATCAACAAACCGCCTTCGATTTGTTTGTTATTTGGCTATTTAGCCAACATTAGAGCTAAAAATTTTTAGTCGTTCGTGTTGCATGATAAAATACCAGCGAGTTCATGAACCTGCTCATGAATCATCCCATCCACGCACGCCATAAATTTCATTACGCAGGGCGTTTTTAAGGAATAAATCACCATCGTACCCTCTTTGCGATCCTGAATAATTCCGGCATGCTTTAAGATCGACAGATGTTTACTTACAGTCGACTTATCCGCACCGATCATCCGGGTCAATTCACAGACGCACTTTTCACCTTTGGCAAGTTCATTCACAACAAAAAGCCGGGACGGATGCGCGAGCGCCTTGAACACAGCGGATTTCCTCTCCATCTGCGCATACACTTGTGCCTCCATCCTCAACTCCTTTCACTCAAATAAGCTTTGTTGGCCAATCCGCCAACAAAGCTATTATGCCATCTCATTCTGGCACTAGCAACCCCA